>JBQTIS010000001.1:0-2156 GCA_052387895.1 Rhodospirillales bacterium
TCACGTAGATCGTTGGAAAGAGGTCGGGTCATCTTTGCTGGCCTCCTCTCCAGCCAGCATCTTGAATCACAAACCCGGTCCTTTGGGAATCCCTCCCGATTCAAACAATCTTTGAAACGCTCTAGGCGCGGTCAACCTGGTTTTCGGCTAGGCCGCGACGGATTCTTCAACGGCTCCCTGGCCAGTTCCGTCCGCAGCCAGTCGCGGAACGCGGCGATCTTGGCGTGCGTCTCGTTGCCTTCGGGGCAGACGAAAAAATGCGCCTTGCCCGAATCGATCGCGAGATCGAAAGGCTGCACCAGCTTGCCGGATGCCAGCTCCTCGGCGAAGAAGGCGGGCATCACCAGGGCCACTCCCGCGCCGCCAAGCGCGGCCTGCACCGCCATCTGGCTTGAATCGAACGCGCCGCCGCGGCGCGCCTCGCGCGGGCTGATCCCGGCCAACGCCAGCCAGGCGCGCCAGTCCTCGTCGTTGACCGCGCTGTCGCGCAGCAACGGATAGCGCAGGATGTCGCGCGGGATTTTGAGAGGCGGGCCGGCGGCCAGAAGCTCGCGGCTCAAGAGCACGGTCAGCGTCTCTTCGAACAGCCATACTGAATACAGCCCCGGCCAGTTGCCCCGGCCGTAGCGGACGGCGGCGTCCACCCCCTCGCGGTGGAAATCGACCGCGCGTTGCGAGGCGTCGAGGCGCAGGTCGATCTCGGGATAGGCGCTTTGGAAGCGCTGCAGACGCGGCACCAGCCATCGCCAAGAGAAGGTCACGGTAGAACTGATGGTGAGCGCCCCGCGCAAGCCGCCGCCCGCCACGCGCTCGACCGCCAGTCCCAGGCGCGCGAATGCGTCCCTGGCGCCGGCCAGCAGGTCCTGGCCAGAATCGGTCAGCAGCAGCCGGCGCGGCAGGCGGCGGAACAGCTTCACTTTCAGCGTGTCCTCGAGCAGCCGGATCTGATGGCTGACCGCGGTCGGCGTGACCGCCAGCTCGTCGGCGGCCCTGGTGAAGCTCAAATGCCGGCCCGCGGCCTCGAAGGCGCGCAGCGCGTTGAGCGGTGGCAGACGGGCCAAATCCGGACTCCGATAGATGAATTATTCTCATCTATATTAGGACGAACATTCGTTTGTCGCAAGGCCGCAATCGAGGCCATATACGCCAATCAACCCCGCCGGCGCGGGAATAGGCCTGGCCCGGCAAAGATGAGCAGAATTGGAGGTAAGCCATGACCCAGAACATCCAGACCCTCGGTTCCCTGGCCGCCGCCGACCCGCGCGGCTCCGCGCTCCTGCAGGCGGTCGATGCCCTGTTCGCCTGGATCGAGCGCGTCAGGTCGCGGCGCGAGCTGGCGTCGCTGAACGACCACCTGCTGAAGGACGTGGGCCTGAGCCGCGCCGACATCCAGGGCGAGATCGACAAGCCGTTCTGGAAGCGCTAACACCGCCTTCGTGGCGGACAAGAGATACACCGGCGGATGCCTGTGCGGGGCGGTGCGATTCACGGCGACCGGCCGCCCCACCCATGTCAATTTGTGCCATTGCGAGATGTGCCGGCGGGCTGGCGGCGCGCCGGTGGTGGCCTGGGCCACGTTTCCCTGGGCCAAGGTGGCGTTCAAGGGAAAGCCGAAATGGCGCAAATCCTCGCGCATCGCCGAACGTGCATTCTGCGTCAGGTGCGGCTCGGCGCTGTGCTGGCGCGAATTCAAGCGCGCCGAGTTGGTGGACCTGACGATCGGCACCTTCGACAAGCCGAGCGACCCGAGCCTCAGGCCCGCCGACCATCTGTGGATGGACAAACGCGTGCGGTGGCTGAAGATCCGCGACAAGCTGCCGCGCTATCGTACCGATCGCAAAAGCCCGCGCGTCAGGGACTAGCCCTTCATTATTCCCACCGCCTGCGCGCGTTCGACCAGCAGCCTGAGCGGCGCGGTGAGGCGGTCGTATAGCCCTTCATCCCTCTCGGCGGCCGAGAGCGCCAGCGCCACGGCTTCGAGCGTGGAAAGGCTGTCGCGCCTGGGCTCGCGTCTCAAGTTTCCGTAAACCGAAGGCCGCGCGGGATTCAGCACCAGGCGCCGGCATTTGAGCAGCCAGGGATTGCGCCACCACAGCGTCTTGGCCTGGCTCCAGTTTCCGTCGAGCGCGATGACCCCCTTCAAGCCACCCAGCGAC
>JBQTIS010000002.1:0-5806 GCA_052387895.1 Rhodospirillales bacterium
TATCTCGCCTTGGGCACATGGCTTGTCGTACTCTATGGGCCTATAACTTTTGGGTTTTCGGGGCTTCCGTGGGGGCGGTGACAGAGCCGTGGCGCGCGAACTGACGGAAATCCTCCTGGCCCGCGGCAAGATCGACCGCGGCGGGTTGCAGCGCGCCGCGCATCTGCGCACGGTCAGCGGCGAGCCGATCCACCGCATCTTGCCGCGCCTGGGCCTCGTCAGCGAAGAAGACATGGCCTACGCGCTGGCCGAAAGCCTGGGCTTGGCGCTGGTCGCCGGCGGCGACTTTCCGCAGCGCCCGGTCCTGGCCGACCGCGTGGCGGTGGGCTTCCTGCGCCAGTCCCGCGTGCTGCCGATCGCCGAGACCGCCTCGGAAATCCACGTGGCGATGGCCGACCCGCTCGACCGCTATGCGATCGACGCGCTGAAGCTCCTGGTCGACAAGCCGGTCCGGCCGGTGGTGGCGGTGCCGGCCGAGCTCGACCGCCAAATCGACATGCTCTACGGCGACGGCAAGGTGGAAGAGGCGGCGCGGCTGCGCGAGGCGGCGACTGCGGCCAGGCCCGTCGATGCCGAGGACATGGAGCGGCTGAAGGACATGGCCAGCGGCGCTCCCGTTATACGCCTGGTCAACCGGATGATCGACGAGGCGGTGTCGCGCCGCGCCTCCGACATCCATATCGAGCCGTTCGAGGGCCGTCTGCGGCTGCGCTTCCGCATCGACGGCATGCTGACGGACGTCGAGCCGCCGCCGCTCGAGCTGCACCCCGGCATCGTCAGCCGCGTCAAGGTGATGTCGGGCCTCGACATCGTCGAGCGCCGGCTGGCCCAGGATGGCCGCTGCAAGACCTCGGTCGAGGGCCGCGACGTCGACATGCGCGTGTCGATCGTGCCCACGCTGCACGGCGAGGCGGTGGTCCTGCGCCTGCTCGACCGCGCCCGCGCGCCGCTCGATCTCGGCAAGCTCGGCTTCGCCGACACGAACCTGCAGCGGCTGACAGAGGCGCTCGGCCACGGCAGCGGCATCGTGCTGGTCACCGGCCCCACCGGCAGCGGCAAGACCACCACGCTCTACGCCGCGCTGCAGCGCTTGAACGGCGCCGAGCGCAAGATCGTCACGGTCGAGGACCCGGTCGAATACCAGCTGCCGGGCGTGAACCAGATCCAGATCAACCCGCGCATCGGTCTCAACTTTGCCACCGTGCTGCGCTCGGTGCTGCGCCACGACCCCGACATCATCATGGTGGGCGAGGTCCGCGACGTGGAGACCGCGCGCATCGCGGTGCAGGCGGCGCTGACCGGTCATCTGGTGCTCTCGACGCTGCACACCAACAGCGCGGCGGGCGCGGTCACGCGGCTGGTCGACATGGGCGTCGAAAGCTATCTGCTCACGTCGGCGCTGCGCTGTATCGTGGCCCAGCGCCTGGTGCGTACGCTGTGCCCGGACTGCCGCGAGTCCGCGGCGGAGGCGCCGGAAACGCTGCGCGCGCTCGGTATCATGCCCGATGACCTCAAAAGCGGCCGGCCGCACGTCTATCGCGCCAAGGGCTGCGCGCGCTGCGCCAACTCGGGCTATCACGGGCGCAGCTCGGTGGCCGAGGTGCTGCCGCTGAGCGAAACCATGCGGCGGCTGATCCTGCAGCACGCCGACGCCACGGCGCTGGAGCGCACGGCGCGCGCCGAGGGCATGAAGACCATGCGCGAGGACGGGCTGGCCAAGGCGCTCGCGGGCCAGACCACGGTCGAGGAAGTCCTGCGCGTGACCCAGGCGGATTGATGGCCCGGTTCCGCTTCAAGGCGGTGGCGCCCACCGGCCAGGTGGTCGAGGGCGAGATGACCGCGCCGCTGCGCGAAATGGTGATCGACCAGCTGCGCTCGCGCCAGCATCTGCCGGTGCGGGTGGAGGAAGTCGCGGACGGGGAGGCGGAGCGGGTCGAGCCCGCCGTCACCGCCCCGCCCGAAATGGCGTCCGACCGGGCGGAGCCCGCGCTCGGGCGCGCGCCGGAAGGCGAGCACGAACCGGCCGGGCCGCAATTGGTGGCGCCGACGGGCAGGAAACCGGAAGCCGAGGGACGGATCATAACCGTGAGCGTGCGGCGCGACTGGTCTGGCGAGGAGCGCCGCCGCGATTCGCGCGGCATGCCGCCGCCGGATACCGGCGAGCGGCGCAAAGCCCGCCTGGCCGAGCCTCCCGCCGCCGACAAAGACGGCCGGGCTGAGCCTGCCGCCGATGAGGTGGTGGAGTCGCCACGGGCCGAACCGCCCGCGCAGGTCGAGCCGTTCCAGCCCATCCGCTGGCGGCCTCCGGCGTCGGCCGGAACCGACCTCACCGACATTATGCCCGCGCCGCCGGCGCCGCATCGGCGCCAGGAGCTCACCGAACCCCGGGGCGAGGCGCGCTATCGCGTCGTCGAGCCGACCCCGGATGTCCCTCCGGCAGAACAGACTGCAGAAGACAAGGACCCGGCGGAACCGCCGCCGCGGACGCAGCCCGCCGCGCCCGCGCCGGAGAAGCGGCCGCGCAAGGCCAAGCGCCGGGCCGCCATGCCGGCGCGGTTGCAGCCGGTGTTCACGCGTGAGCTTCAGGTGCTGCTGTCGGCGGGGCTGCCGGTGGATCAGTCCTTGAAGATCATCGTCGAGTCGACCGCCGACGACCGCGTGGCCGCCGCCGCCGATACGCTGCTGACAAGGGTGCGCGGCGGGGCGGTGCTGTCCGAGGCCATGGACACGATGCCCGAGCAGTTCGACGAATTCCTGCGCACCGCCGTGCGCGCGGGCGAGGCGGGCGGGGCCTTGGGCGACGTGCTGGACCAGGTGGCCGCCTACCAGGAACGTGGCGCGCGGCTAATTCGCGCGGTACGCACCGCGCTGATCTATCCGGCGGTGCTGGCCTTCGCCGCGGCGCTGTCGGTGGTGCTGCTGCTGACTCTGGTAGTGCCGCAATTCGAGCTGCTGTTCCAGCAGGCCGGGCAGGCGCCGCCGCTGGTGACCCGCGTCGTCATCAAGGCCTCGGCGCTGCTGCGGCAATACGGCTGGATCGTTCCCGTCGCAGGATTGATCCTGTGGTTCGCTGGGCGCTTGCGCTTCGGCAATCTCAACCGGCGCGCGCGGCTGGACCGGCGGTTGCTGCGCCTGCCGCTCCTGGGCCCGCTGATCGCGGCGGTTTCAGTCGAGCGGTTTGCGCGCTCGGCCGCCACGCTGCTCGCCAACGGGGTGGCACTGCCCGATACGCTGGCGCTGGTGGCCGAAACCCTGCCCAATCGCGCCATAGGCGCGGCGGTGGCGGCCTCGGTCGAGCGCGTCAAGCAGGGCGAGCGCCTGGCCGACGCGCTGGAGGACGGGCGGGCCATGCCGCTCCTGGCGGTCCAGTTGATCCGCGTGGGCGAGGAGGGCGGCAGGCTCACCGAGATGCTGGCGCGGCTGTCAGCGATCTACGCCGCCGACGTCGACGTGGCGGTGCGCCGCCTGATCGCGATCATCGAGCCGGCCTTGATCCTGGCGATCGGCGCGGTCGTCGGTGGGATCATCCTGTCGCTGCTGGCCGCGGTCACCGGCATCAACGCGCTGGCGCTGTGACGCGGGCCGGAGTACGAGGGAATATGGGCTTGTCGAACGCAATCCGTCGCCGTCTGCGCCGCCCGCGCCAGCGCGGCTTCACCCTGGTCGAGCTGCTGGTGGTGCTGGTGATCCTGGGCCTACTGTTCGGCTTGGTTGTGCCGCGCACCATCGGCTATCTCAGCCGCGCCAAGTCCGACGTGGCCAAGATGCAGGTGCAGAACCTGGAGCAGGCGCTCGATCTCTACCGGCTCGATATCGGCCGCTACCCGACGCAGGAAGAGGGGCTGAAGGCCCTGGTGGCGCGGCCAGGCAACGCGCCGAAATGGAACGGCCCCTATCTCAAGGGCGGCGAGGTGCCGGCCGATCCGTGGAGCCGGCCATTCCTGTACGACATGCCCAGCAAGCGCGGGCTGGCTTACGACCTTTACACGCTGGGCGCCGACGGCGCGCGGGGCGGCGATGGCGAGAACGCCGACGTCTTCAACAAATAGCCCGGCCGGATTCACGCTGGTCGAGCTTCTCGTGGTGCTCGCGCTTCTGGCGCTGGCCTACGGCTTGGCCGCGCCGGCGCTGACGCGGAGCGTTGCGGGGGGCGAACTCGCCATCGCGATGCGCGAGCTGTCGCTGGCGTTGAACCAGGCGCGCTCGGGCGCGGTGGTGGGCGGCCAGCCGCAGCGTTTCGTGGTCGACGGGCTCGCCGGCGCCTACGGAATCGGGCCGGCGCGCAAGCCGTTGCCCGGCGGCATGACCCTCGCCGCCGTGGTGCCCGACGCACTGCGCGTCTCGGCCCATGTCGCGGCGATTGAGTTCTTCCCCGGCGGCGGCTCGACAGGCGGGCGCATCACACTCACCACGCGCGGCGGCGGCAAGTCGGCGCTCAGCGTCGATTGGCTGACCGGCCGCGTGACGGCGGCGGAATGAGCGCGCGCCGCCGCCACCCGCGCCAGCGCGGCTTCGGCCTGTTCGAGCTGCTGGTGGCGCTGGCGCTGGTTGCGGGCACGGCGGCGGCGGCGTTCCGCATCATGGGCGGCGCCACGCGCGGCGCCGGCGACGCCGAGCGCTATACCCGCGCCGCGCTGCTGGCGGAATCGCGGATGGCCGAACTCGGCGCGGCCGACCCCCTGCGCCCCGGCGAGGCGACCGGCGAATCTGGCGACGGCTTTCTGTGGCGCGTCTCGGTCAGGCCGTTCCCGACGCAGCAGTCGCCGCCCGCGCCCGGCGCGCCGGCGGTGCTGCAATTGACCGTCACCGTCGTTTGGGGCGCGGAGGAGCGGCCGGGCGAGGTCTCGCTCACCACGCTGCGCCTGGCGCCGAGGCCGCGATGAACCGCTGCCAGTCCGGCATGACGCTGATCGAATTGGTGGTGGCGTTGGCGCTGCTGGCGCTGATCGTGGGCGGCCTCGCGGCTGTGCTCGGCGCCGGCGTAAGCGCCAGCGCCTCGGTCGAGGCGCGCGCCCAGGGCGACGAGACGCTGCGCGTGGCGCAGACCACGCTGCGGCGCTATCTGGGGCAGGCACGGCCGGTGAAGTGGCGCGCCGGCGCGCGCGAGCAGATCGGTTTCGTCGGCGAAGCGCAGGCGCTCGGCTTCACTGCGGTCATGCCGCCCTGGCCCGGTGCGGGCGGGCTTTACCGCGTGCGCGTCGCGATCGAGGACCGGCCCGGCGGCAAGGCGCTGGTGTTGCGCCGCGCGCCGACCGCGGGCGAGCGCATGGACTACAATCTCGACGCCGCCGCCGACGCGGCCGTTTTGGCCGAGGGGGTAAGCGCGCTGCGCTGGAGCTATTGGGGCGTCGAGGACGGCGCGCGCGCCGCCGCCTGGCGCGCGGACTGGCGCGGCCAGCGCCACCTGCCGCGCCTCGTGCGCCTCGACCTGCAGTTCGCCGATCCCCGCGCGCCGGCTTGGCCGCCGCTGGTGATCGCGCTCAGGCTCGACGAGGACCAGCGATGACCGCGCGGCGCATCAAGAACCAGCGCGGCCTGGCGCTGCTGACCGTGCTGTGGATGCTCGCCATGCTGGCGGCGCTGGCGATCGGCCTGGGCGCCGCGGCGCGCACCGAAACGCATCTCGCGCGCAACCTGGTGGACGCGGTCCGCGCGCGCCACCTGGCCGAGGCCGGGATCGAGCGCGCGGTGCTGGCGCTGCTGGACGAGCGCGAGGCCCAGCGCCTGCGCCCCGACGGCTCGCGCGGCGTCGAATTCCACTTGGGCGGCGGCGCGGTGCGCGCCTCGGTGGTGGACGAATGCGGCA
>JBQTIS010000003.1:0-7925 GCA_052387895.1 Rhodospirillales bacterium
GGACCTGAAGCTCGACGGCAGCGAGACGTTCGACATCCAGGGCATCGCCGGGGGCATCAAGCCGGGCATGGACCTGGCGATGACCATCCGGCGCGCCGACGGCAGGACCGAAAAGGTGACGCTGTCGTGCCGCGTGGATACGCTGGACGAGGTCGAGTACTACCGGCACGGCGGCATCCTGCACTACGTGCTGCGCGGGCTCATCAAGGCGAAGTGACCGGACCGGCGCCGGAATCACCCCAACGTGATTGGCCGGTGAAGAAGGCGCGGACCTATGGTCGATTCATGAAGCTTTCGCGACTCGTCCTTGGACTCTGCGCCGCGCTGGCGGCCGCGCCCGCCTGGGCCGGCGAAAGCCGCCTGCTGACCGTGGTCGAGCTGTTCACCTCGCAGGGCTGCTCGTCCTGCCCGCCGGCCGAGGCGTTCCTGGGCGAGCTCGCCAAGCGCGACAACCTGCTGGCGCTCGAGATGCACGTCGACTACTGGGACTATATCGGCTGGAAGGATCCGTTCGCCTCGGCCGCCGCTACCGACCGCCAGCGCAGCTACAACAAGCGGCTCGGCCGCGGCTACGTCTATACGCCGCAGATCGTGATCGACGGCGTGACCGAGGCCGTGGGCAGCGACAAGCGCGCGGTCGAGCGCCAGATCGAGGCTACCCGCGCCCAGCCGCGCCCGCGCGTGGAAATCCGCGTGTTCACGACCGGCGCCGGGCGGCTGGCGATCGAGCTGCCGAAAGGCGAGACCGGAAAGCTGTGCGACGTGATCCTGGTCGGCTTCGACCCCGAGCACATGACCAAGGTGCTGCGCGGCGAGAACAGCGGCAAGACCTTGAGCAACTACAACGTCGTGCGCGAAATCCAGCGCATCGGCTTCTGGTCGGGCCACCCCGCGACCATCGAGCTGCCGCGGCTCGACCCCGCCGCCAAGCGCGGCTGGGCCGTGATCGTGCAGGGCGAGCGCACCGGCCCGGTGCTGGGCGCGGCGCGCATCGGCAGCGAGACGCTGACCAGCGTGCGTTAAGGCCGCCGCGGGCCGCCCGCCTCTCTTCTCCTCCCCCGATTTTCCGCCCCTTGGCGCTGGCCGCCGCGCGGCGCTACAACTGCGCTCAAGCGCAGGAAGAACCGCCTTTCGGGGAGTGAAAAATGACCGTCAAGCTTCTGATCGCCGGCGACTGGCGCCAGGCCGCCTCGGGCGACACGATCGCGGTGATCGATCCCAGCGACGGCCAGGAATACGCGCGCATCGGCCGCGGCGGCGCCGAGGACGTGGACCGCGCGGTCAAGGCCGCGCGCGCGGCGATGGATGGCGCCTGGGGACGCATGGCCGCGGTCGAGCGCGGGCGGCTTTTGGCGAAGCTGGGCCAGGCGATCGGCGAACGCACGGAGGAGCTGGCGCGCATCGAGGCCCGGGATTGCGGCAAGCCCCTGAAACAGGCCCGGGCCGACGCCGCGGCCTGCGCGCGGTATTTCGAGTTCTACGCCGGGGCTGCCGACAAGCTGCACGGCGAGACCATTCCCTATCTCCAGGGCTACACCGTGATGACCCTGCGCGAGCCGCACGGAGTCACCGGGCACATCATCCCCTGGAACTACCCGATGCAGATCCTGGGGCGCAGCGTGGCGGCGGCGCTGGCCGCGGGCAACGCCTGCGTGCTGAAGCCCGCCGAGGACGCCTCGATGTCGTCCTTGCGGATCGGGGAGCTTGCGACCGAGCTGGGCTTCCCGCCCGGCGCCATCAACGTGGTGCCGGGCCTGGGCGAGGAGGCGGGCGCGGCGCTGTCGGCCCATCCCGGCGTCGATCATCTGTCGTTCACCGGCTCGCCCGAGGTCGGCACGCTGGTGCAGCAGGCCGCCGCCCGCAACAACGTGCCGGTCACGATGGAGCTGGGCGGCAAGTCGCCGCAGCTCGTGTTCGCCGACGCCGACCTGGACGCGGCCCTGCCCTTCATCACCGGGGCGATCATCCAGAACGCGGGCCAGACCTGCTCGGCCGGCAGCCGGCTTCTGATCGAGCAATCGGCCTTCGAGCGCGTAGCCGAGGCGGTGGCGGCGCGGTTCCGCGCCCTTCGCGCCGGGCCTTGGGACATGGACCTGGACTGCGGGCCCTTGATCAACCGCCAGCAGAAGACGCGCGTCGACGGCTATATCGGGCGCGCGCTGAACGACGGCGTGGTCAAGCTGGCGGAAGGCGCCATCGCGCCCAACACCCCGCCCGGCGGATATTATGTCGCGCCCAGCTTCTTCGGGCCGGTCAGGCCCGAGAGCCGGCTCGGCCAGGAAGAGGTGTTCGGGCCGGTGCTGGCGGCGATCCGCTTCGCCGACGAGGACGAGGCGGTCAGGATCGCCAATGGCACGCCCTACGGCCTGGTGGCCTCGGTGTGGACGCGCGACGGCGGGCGGCAGTTGCGCATGGCCAGGGCGCTGAAATGCGGGCAGGTGTTCGTCAACAACTACGGGGCCGGCGGCGGGGTCGAGCTTCCGTTCGGCGGGGTCAAGCGCTCGGGCTTCGGGCGCGAGAAGGGCTTCGAGGCGCTTTACGGCTTCACGGCGCTGAAGACCGTCGCCATCCGGCACGGCTGAAAAACAGCGGGAGGAATGAATGCGTCTCAAGGACAAGGTGGCGATCATCACCGGAGCGGGATCGGGCTTCGGCGAGGGCATGGCGCGGCTGTTCTCGGCCGAGGGCGCGAAAGTCGTGATCGCCGACATCAACGAGGTGGGCGGCAAGCGCGTGGCCCAGGTGATCCAGCAGCAGGGCGGCGAGGCCCTGTTCCAGAAGGCCGACGTCACCAAGGACGCCGAGGTGAAGGCGCTGGTGGACGCGGCGCTGGGCAAGTTCGGCCGGGTCGACATCATGGTCAACAACGCCGGCTACACCCACCGCAACCAGCCCATGCTGAACGTCGGCGAGGCCGAGTTCGACAAGATTTTCGCGGTCAACGTGAAGGCGATCTACCTGGCCGCGCGCCACGCCGTGCCGGCGATGCGCAAGCAGGGCGGCGGGGTGATCCTGAACACGGTCTCGACCGCGGCGATCCGCCCCCGGCCGGGCCTGACCTGGTACAACGCCAGCAAGGGCGCGGCGCAGACCATGACCAAGTCGATGGCGGCCGAGCTCGCGCCCGACAAGATCCGCGTCGTGGCCGTCAACCCGGTGATCGGCGAGACCGGCCTGTTGGAGCATTTCATGGGCGTGCCCGATACGCCGGAGAACCGGCAGAAATTCCTGGCCACGATTCCCTTGGGCCGCATGAGCACGCCCAAGGACGTGGCGCAGGCCGCGCTGTTCCTGTGCTCCGACGAGGCGCAGTTCCTGACCGGCGTGTGCATGGAAGTGGACGGCGGGCGCTGCATCTGACGCGGCGCCCGTTGCCTGCTGCGCGGGCTACCCGTCGCAATTCCGCCTTAAACCCGGTCTAAATCGCGGGCGTTTTGCCAATAGATTCATCTGCTTCCCGCGCAATGCTGCATTGCAGCATAGAGGGCTGACAGGACCGCCGTGTGGGCTAATCTGGCGAGAACGGCAAGACGCTTAAATAACTGGGAGGACCGCCGAAGCACTTGAACCTCTACTCAAGGAGCATCGAAATGCGGTCTTACGAGAAAATCCACGGCCTCCTGGCGGAACGCCCGTCCGTGTACTACGGCGAATTCCCGCCCGGCATGTCCAGCCTTGAAATCGAGCGCTGGGCGCGCGAGCAGCGCGCCCGGATCGTGGGCGAGCATCTGGCGATCGCGTTCCTGTGGTTGTTCCGCCTGCCCGGCAGGATCGCGGCCGCGCTGCGCCGTCGCGACGCGACCAAGCCCGACGCGCAGGCGGCCTGAACCCGCGCCTTCCGCCTGCCCCCAAAAACGAAACCGCCGGGGAGCGATCCCCGGCGGTTTGCTTCTGGGCTGTCCGGCGGCGGTTACTTGCGCTCGCCGAACAGCTGCATCAGCATGACGAAGATGTTGATGAAGTCGAGATAGAGCGTGAGCGCCCCCATGATCGACTTCTTGGCCGCGACCTCTTCGCCGTCGGCCTCGAAATACACTTCCTTGATCCGCTGCGTGTCGTAGGCGGTGAGCCCCACGAACACGACCACGCCGATCACCGAGATCGCGAACTGCAGCGCCGAGCTTTGCAGGAACAGGTTGACCAGCGCGGCGAGCAGGATGCCGATCAGGCCGGCGAACAGAAACGCGCCCATGCCGGTCAGGTCGCGCTTGGTGGTGTAGCCGTAGAGGCTCATCGCCCCGAACGTGGCCGCGGTGATGAAGAACACGCGCGCGATACTGGTGCCGGTATAGACCAAAAAGATGGTCGAGAACGCCACGCCGTTGAGCGCCGCGTAGATCCAGAACACCGTCTGGGCCGTGCTGGCGCGCATCGCGTGCACGCGGAAGCTCAAGAAGAACACCAGGCCGATGGGCGCCAGGATCGCCACCCACATCAGCGGCGTGCCGAAGATCGCCGCCTGCGCCGCGGGGGAGCCGGCCACGAACGCGGCCACCAGGCCCGTGAGCGCCAGGCCCGACGCCATGTAGTTGTAGACCCGAAGCATGTAGCTGCGCAGGCCGACATCGACCTCCGCCTCAGCCGCTTGGGTCTGGGTCATCCAGCGACGGTCTTGCAGAGCCATGGTTTCCGTGCCCTTTCCGTTGGAAAGCCGCTCGGCGCCCAAAGGGCGCCGGTTCTGTTGCGGGAAATATGGGGTAGGCCCAGGCTTTAATCAATGCCAACCCGACCGGGCGCGCATTACAACGCCGTTACCTTCAGGCTGGCAAAACGCGGGATTCCGCCATGCCGTTCAACCGCTTGGCGGCGGGGCGGATTACAGCCGGCTGGGCGGCTCGGGCGGGAACGGCGGGGGATAAGGCTCGCCGTCCGGCAGCTTGCGGGGCGGGCGGCGGCGCAGCACGATATCGCCCTCCGGCGTGATTACCGGCGGGTCGTAGCTGGGGATCACGCGCAGGATCTCGAGCATCTGCTTCAGGATGCGCTCGGCTTCCATGATCGCACGCTCCTGCGGCGTCGGCTCGAGCCGCGGGTCGTAACGCGGGGGCGGCTGCGGCTGAGCCAGGGCTTCCGGCGCGCTGGCGGCCAGGGCCAAAAGTAAAGCGAGAAGCGCGGCGCGCATCGCTGTCGTCTTTCCGGCGGAACTCTCCAGGCTGCGAGCTTAGGCCCCGAAGCTGAACCCCGGCTGAACGCCGGGCACGCCTCAGGGATTGCGCAGCAGCGGCGCCGCCTTCTGCCCCAGGGCGCGCAGCGTGCCGGCGAAGCCCATCAGCGCGGTCAGCACCACGCCGAGGCCCGCCGTCGTTAGCGCGGCCCGGGGCAGGAACGCCCAGTCCATGCCCATGGCCTTGGTGACCAGGGCGTAGGACGCGAGCGTGCCGACGCCGAGCGCGGCGAGTGCCGCCAGAAGCCCGATCGCGCCGTATTCCAGCACATAGGCGAGCGCGAGCTGCGGGCGCGTGGCGCCCAGCACCTTCAGCACCACCGCGTCGTACACCCGTCGCCTGCGGCCCGCCGCCACCGCGCCGGCCAGCACCAGCGCGCCGGCCAGGATGGTGACGCTGGAGGTTACGCGCACGGCGAGGCCCACCTGGGCGATGATCTTGGCGGCGGCCTCGAGCGCGTCGCGCACGCGCACCGCCGAGACGTTGGCGAAGCGGTCGGTCACGGCGCGGAACAGCGCCTGCTCCCTGTCCGGCTCCACCCGCGCGGCGGCGATATGCGTATGGGGCGCCGTCTCCAGCGTTCCGGGCGCGAAGATCACGACGAAGTTCATGGTCAGGTCGGTCCAGTCGATCGCGCGCAGGTTCGCGATCCTGGCCTCGATCTCGCGGCCCAGCACGTTGAAGGTCAGCGTGTCGCCGACGCCGACGTTCATGCCGCGCGCCGCCTCGGCATCGAACGAAACCAGCGGCGGGCCGCGATAGTCCGCGGGCCACCACTGGCCCGCCACCAGCCGGGTGTTCGCGGGCGCTTGGGCGGCGTAGGTCAGCGCCCGGTCGCCGCGCAAGACCCAGGCGACCTCGGGCCTCACGGCCCGCGCGTCGGCGGCCTCGCCCGCCACCTTGACGATGCGCGCGCGCACCGTCGGCACGCGCTGGACCGACGCGGGGCCGGCCGCCGCGCCCGCCACGCGGTCGAACTCGCGCGCCTGGTCCGGCTGGATGTCGATGAAATAGAACGAGGGCGCCTCGCGCGGCAGGCGCTCGGAGACCTGGCGCGCGAGGTTGCCCTCGACCAGCGCCACGGCCACCAGCACGCTCAAGCCCACGCCGTGCGACAGCAGCACAGACGCGGTCGGCGCGCCGGGCCGGTGCACGTTGGCGAGCGCCAGGCGCAGCAGCGGCAGCCGCGGGCGCGGCAGCGCGGCGGCGGCGCGGATCAGCCCCCAGGCGATCAGGCGAAAGCCGGCGAGCGTGCCGGCCGCGCCCGCGACGAACCAAGCTGCCACGTGCTTGTCGTCTGCCCACCACAGCGCCAGCGCCGCCAGCGCCAGCGCCGCCAGCGCCGTGAGCGCGACATGGGACCAGCGCGGCCGGCGCCGCGACGGCGCCACCAGCGCGCGGAACAGCGCGGCCGCGGGAATCTCGCGCGCCGCGGCGAGCGGCCAGGACGAGAACGCCAGCGCCGCGATCAGGCCGAAGGCGGCGGCCAGCAGCAACGGCCCCGGATAGACGCCGAAGCGCGCCGCGGCCGGAAGCTTTTCCGCCAGCAGCGGCGCCGCCAGCAGCGGCACCAGCGCGCCCACGACGACGCCGATCAGAACGCCGAGGGCCGCCAGCGCCATCACCTGCATGAGGCCGGCGAGGAACACCAGCCGGCCCGGCGCGCCCAGGCATTTGTAGGTGGCGATGGTCGCGGTCTTGCCGTCGAGATGCGCCTTGACCGAGTTGCCGACGCCCACCCCGCCGACCAAGAGGGCGGTCAGGCCCACCAGGGTGAGGAACAGCGTCATGCGGTCGATGAAGCGCTGCGCGCCGGGATCGGCCTGGGCGTGGCTGCGCATGCGCCAGCCCGCCTGGGGAAAGCGCCTGCCGGTTTCTTCGAGGAATTGGGCCGCGCCGCGCCCCGCCGGCAAGGCCAGGCGATAGGCGAAATAGGCGAGGCTGCCGGGCTGGAGCAGCCCGGCCTCGTCCAGCGCCGCGCGCGCCACCATCACCCGGGGCCCGAAGCGGAACAGCGAGGTGCCCTTGTCGGGCTCGCGCGCGATGACGGCGCGCAGTTCGACCTCGATCTCGCCCAGGCGCAACGCGTCGCCCGGTTTGGCGCCGAGGCGCTGGGCGATCTCGGGATCGGCGACCGCGCCCCAGCGCCCGCCGCGCCTGGCCAGCGCGTCGGCGAGAGCGGCGGCGCCGTCGAGCAGCACCGCGCCGGACAGGGGATAGGCCGCGTCGACCGCTTTCAATTCCACGATGCTGCGCTTGTCGCCGGCATGAGCCATCGCCCGCAGCTCGACCACGGCGGACAGCGCGCCGGCTTGTTGCAGCCATCGAAGTTCGTCGGCCGAGGCGGCGCGCTGCGTCAGTCTGAGCTCGGCGTCGCCGCCCAGCATGTTGCGCGCGTCGGCCAACATGCCGGCGGTGATGGCGCGGCCGAGCGAGCCCACGCCCGCGATCACCGCCACGCCGATGGCGAGGCAGGCAAGGAACAGCCTGAACCCGCCCAGGCCCGAGCGCAGCTCGCGCCGCGCGAGCCTGGCCGCGAGAAGGACCGCGGTCATCCGTGCCCCAGGCCCGCGCCGTTCCGCCGGTCCTCGGCCACGCGGCCGTCGCTCAGGCGCACGATGCGCGCGCAGCGTCCGGCCAGCTCGGGGTCGTGGGTGATCAGCAGCAGCGACGTGCCGTGGCGCCGGCGCAGCGCGAACAGCAGCTCGATCACCTGGTGGCCGGTGGCTTGGTCGAGATTGCCGGTGGGCTCGTCGGCCA
>JBQTIS010000004.1:0-9436 GCA_052387895.1 Rhodospirillales bacterium
TCGCGCGCGATCCCGCCTTCGCGGTCGTGGTCCGGGCGGGCATGATCGCCGATGCCGCGATGAACTACGGGATGACCGCCACGCCCCTGGCGCTGGCCGCCTGCGGGCACGCTTTCCCCGCCACCAAGGTCACCATGCAGGCGCACGTGCTGGGCATGTTCGTGCCGTCGTTCTTCACCGGCCCCCTGATCAGGCGCTTCGGGCTGCTTCAGGTGATGCTGGCGGGCACGGCGCTGATCGCCGCCTGCATCGCGGTCAACGCCACGGGGGTCAGCGAGCTGCATTTCAACGCCGCGCTGCTGCTGCTGGGGGTGGGCTGGAACTTCCTTTACGTCGGCGCGTCCACGCTGCTGACCGAGGTGCCGGCGCCTTCCGAGCGCAACAAGGTGCAGGCGGCCAACGACTTCATGGTGTTCGGGCTGGTATCGGTGTCGGCCTGGAGCTCGGGCGCGATGCACGAATGGCTGGGCTGGCAGCCCGCGAACTACGTGGTGGTGCCGCTGGTGGCCGCGGCGGCGCTGGCGACGCTGTGGCTCATGCATAAGCGCCGTGCCTTGGCACCCGCGACCTGACGCGCTAGGGTCATCCCCGATCGGCAAGCCCGAACCGCGTCCAACAAGAGCCGTAACGGCCGACGCCATTCAAACCAGGAGGAAACGCATGTACAGACGAACCCTGCTCGGCATTGCGTCCGTCGCGGCGCTGGCGGGCGCGATCAGCCTCGCCGGACCCGCCGGCGCGGCTTATCCCGAACGCCCGATCACGTTGATCGTGCCGTGGGCGGCCGGCGGCGGCACCGATGCCGTCGCCCGCATCTTGGGCATCTTGCTTGAGAAGGACCTGAAGCAGCCGGTCAACGTCGTCAACCGCACCGGCGGCAGCGGCGTGGTCGGCCATCAGGCGATCGCCGAAGGCAAGCCCGACGGCTACACCATCGGTCTGATCACGGTCGAAATCGGCATGATGCACTGGCAGGGCCTGACCAAGCTGACTTGGCAGGACTACACGCCGCTGGCCCTGGTCAACGCCGACCCGGCCGGATTGCAGGTCGCCATCAACTCGCCGCACAAGGACGTGAAAGGCCTGCTGGCCGCGATCAAGGCCAACCCCGGCAAGCTAAAGGCTTCGGGCACCGGCCAGGGCGGCATCTGGCACTTGGCGCTGGCCGGGCTGCTGCGGGACCAGAAGATCGATCCCGCGACCGTGCCGTGGGTGCCGAGCCAGGGCGCGGCGCCCGGGCTGCAGGACCTGGTCGCGGGCGGCGTCGACATCGTGCCGTGCTCGCTGCCCGAGGCGCGCGCGCTGATCGACGCGGGCAAGGTCAAGAGCCTCGCGGTGATGGACCCCAAGCGCAATCCGTCGCTGAAGGACATCCCGACCATCAAGGAAGCCACCGGCAGCGACTGGACCATGGCGGCCTGGCGCGGCATGGCCGGGCCCAAGGGCATGCCGAAGGAGGCCACCGACAAGCTGGTGGCGGCCCTGGACAAGGCGTGGAAGAGCAAGGAGTACAAGGACTTCATGGATCAGCGCGGCTACGGCATGATCTGGGCAGGTCCCGCCGACTACGCCAAGTTCATGGACAAGAGCAACAAGGATCTGGGCGCGGTCATGAAGGCCGTGGGCATCGCGAAATAAAAACGGCGGCCGCCGATACCGAGAAGATTCCCCTTACCCGGCTCGCGTCTGGCGACGCTCGCCACCCTCTCCCGACGGGAGAGGGCGCGCCGAGCGACAGCGCGGGGCGGGTGAGGGGATCGCCTGCATGAAATTCAACGACGCGATCAGCGGGCTGTTCCTGGCCGTTCTGGCGCTGGCGGTGATCGCCTATAGCCGCACGCTTCCCGCCATGCCCGGCCAGTTCGTGGGACCGGGCCTGTTCCCCACGGTGATCGGCGCGGGAATGCTGCTGGGCTCGGCGCTGCTGATCGTCAAAGGACTGCAAGCGCGGGCGAGCCGACCCTGGGTGGCGCTCGCGGATTGGGTGGCCTCGCCGCGCCCGGTGCTGCACTTGGCGCTGATCGTCGCGGTGATCCTCGCCTATATCCTTTTTTCGGAGCAGATCGGGTTTCTGCCGCTGTCGGTCGCGGTGCTGGCGGCGCTGTTCGCGGTCGGGGGCGTGCGCTGGTGGGTGAACGCCGCCGCCGCCGTGGCCGGTACGCTGCTGGTCTATTTCCTGTTCCTGCGGCTGCTCAGGGTGCCCTTGCCGCGCGGCCTGCTCGACTTCCTTCCGTTCTGAGGGCGCGGATGCAGAATTTCGTCAACGCGTTCGATCTGCTGTTCCGCGCCGACGTGATCGCGACGATCCTGGTCACGTCGTTCTTCGGGCTGTTCGTCGGCGCCATGCCGGGCCTGACCGCGACCATGGCCACCGCCCTGCTGGTGCCCTTCACCTTTTTCATGGAGCCGGTGGCGGCGATCGCGGCGATCGTCACCGCCACGGCGATGGCGATCTTCTCGGGCGACATTCCCGGCGCGCTGCTGCGGATTCCCGGCACGCCGGCCTCGGCGGCCTACGTGGACGAGGCCTACGCCATGACGCGCAAGGGCCAGGCCGACCAGGCGCTGGGCGCGGGGCTGATTTTCTCGGCCGTCGGCGGGCTGTTCGGCACCGCGGTCTTGATCCTGGCGGCGCCGGCGCTGGCCGAGATCGCGCTGAAATTCAGCTCGTTCGAGTATTTCTGGCTGTCCTGCCTGGGGCTGACCTGCGCCGTGCTGATCGCCACCGACCGGCCGCTGAAGGGCCTGATCGCCCTCAGCTTCGGCCTGCTGATCGCCTGCGTCGGGGTCAACAACCCCGCCGGCTACCAGCGCTTCAGCTTCGGCCTCTCGGACCTGCTGGGCGGGGTCAGCTTCATACCCGTGCTGATCGGCATGTTCGCGGTGCCCGAGGTGCTGCGTTCGGCGACCGAGCGCGGCGGCGCGCGCCTCGCCGACGCGCGCATCGACAGCGTGTTCCGGCACATGGGCCATTACGCCTGGAAGTACAAGCGCAGCGTGGTGCGCGGCAGCGCCGTCGGCACGCTGATCGGCGCGCTCCCCGGCGCCGGCGCCGATATCGCGGCCTGGATCAGCTACGCGCTCAGCAAGCGCTTCTCGAAGGAACGCGCGAAGTTCGGCACCGGCCACGTCGAGGGCATCATCGAAAGCGGCGCGGCCAACAACGCCTCGCTCGCCGGCGCGTGGGTCCCGGCGATGGTGTTCGGCATTCCCGGCGACAGCATCACCGCCATCGCCATCGGCGTTCTGTACCTGAAGGGCCTCAACCCCGGGCCGACGCTGTTCCTCAACAAGCCCGACGCGGTGTACGCCATTTTCATGGTATTCGTGCTCGCCAACGTATTGATGATCCCGATGGGCTGGCTGGCGATCAAGTGGGCCAAGCAGTTGCTGCGCGTGCCCAAGGAAATCCTGATGCCGTTCATCCTGTTGAACTGCATCGTCGGGTCCTACGCCATCGACAACGCGGTGTTCGGCGTGATCCTGATGCTGTTCTTCGGCGTCGTCGCCTTCGTGATGGAGGAGAACGATTTTCCGGTGGGTCCCGCGATCCTGGGGCTGGTGCTGGGGCCGTTGGTCGAGGAGAACTTCATCAAGTCGCTGATCAAGGCCGACGGCCAGCTGATGCCGTTCTTCGAGCGGCCGATCGCCGGCGCCCTCGGCGTCGTCACGCTGCTGATCTGGTTCGCGCCGCTGGCGGTGTGGCTGTGGCGGCGTTCGCGGCGCCGGGCATGAGCCGCGTTCGGCCGTGCGCCGGCGCGTTGCGCCTGGGCTCCCCGCGCCGCGGCGGGGGCGAGGACGGCAAGGGGCCGTGGCGCGGGCGCGGCCTCGGCGGCGACGGCGCGCGCCAGCCCATGCTCAATATCGGCGGCGCGGTGCTGTGGCTGATCGTCGCCAACCTGGCCGTGCATCTCGTGCGCCTGATGCTGGACGAGCGGACCGACGGCGCGCTGGTCTACGAATTCGCGGTGGTGGCGGCGCGGCTCGGCGGCGCGATGGCCTGGGGCCCCTACGATCCGCTGACGCTGGCCACGTACCAGTTCCTGCACGCGGGGCTGGACCATCTCGGCATCAACATGCTGGCGCTGCTGGCGTTCGGCACGCCGGTCGAGCGCCGCCTGGGCGCGCCGCGGTTCGTCGCGTTCTATCTGATCTGCGGCCTGGCCGGGGCGGGGGCGCATGTCCTGGTTTACTACGATTCGCCGGCGCCCCTGATCGGCGCGTCGGGCGCGATCGCCGGCTGCTTCGGCGCCGCGATCCGGCTGATCGCGGGCGGCGAGACCGGCCGGCTCGCCGGCTTGCGCCAGGTCGGCCTGTTGGCCGCGCTGTGGCTCGGCAGCCAGGCTTTGTTCGGGCTGGCGGGCGGCGGCTTCGGTTCCGCCGACACGATCGCCTGGTGGTCGCATATCGGCGGCTTCCTGGCCGGCCTGCTGCTGATCGGCCTGATCGCCCCGCGCCGCCTCTAGCGCGTCACGCCTGGTACTTGACCGTGGTCATCATGCCGGCGGCCATGTGGTAGAGGTTGTGGCAGTGCAGCGCCCATTCGCCGGGGTTGTCGGCGTCGAACGCGACGCTGACGCGGGCGCCCCGGGCCGGCACGATCACCGTGTCGCGCACCGCGCCGTCGAACGCGCGGCCGTTCAGCGCCACGACCTGGAAGTGGTGCCCGTGTAGGTGCATCGGGTGCATCATGCTGGTCGGGTTGACGAAGGTCAGCTGCACGCGCTCGCCGCGCCCGACCGCGAGCGGCCGATGCTGGCCGTGCGCGCGGCCGTTCAGCAGCCATAGATAGGGCGGCTTCTCGCCCAGCATGACCTCGAGCTTGCGGTCGGCCGGGCGGCGGGCCGGCGGCTCTTTCGCGCGCAGCCTCGCCTCCAGCTCCAGCCCCGCGACGGCGGCCTTGCGCGGGCCGGCCGGCGCGAGCTTCACCACCTGCGCCTTGGCCGTGGCCAGAAGTACGCCGGTGCGCTGGGCCTCGCCCTCGCGCCGCGCCAGCACGGGATAGACGCCCTCGCCGCGCGGCAGCGCCAGCAGCAGGTCGATGCGCTGGCCCATCGCCAGCGGGAACTGCGTGCCCTCGACCGGCAGGACGGGATTTCCGTCCACCGCCAGCACCCGGGCGGTCAGCGCGCCGGTGTCCAGGATGAACGCGGTGGCGGTGGCGGCGTTGATGATCCGCAGGCGCACGCGCCCGCCGCGCTCCACCCGCACCACCTCGGGGTCGTTAAGCGTGCGGTCGTTGGCGAGATAGGCGTCGTACTCGATGTCGTGCAGGTGCGGCGGGGCCGCGGCGCCCGAAGCGGCGGGCATGGCGTGGCCGGCGTGGGGATCGGCGGCCTGCGCCGCCGGCATTGCGTGGCCCGCGTGGCCGCCATGTCCGCCCTCGCCGGCGCCGAGCTTGGCGAACAGCTCAGCCGCGTCGGCGAAGGTGAAGTCGTGCAGCAGCACCACGGCTTCCTGCGCGTCGGCGCGCTTGTCCTCGCGCACGATCAAGGGCGCCGCCATCAGCATCTGCTCGTGCAGGCCCTCGTGCGAATGCATCCAGTGCGTGCCGGCCCTCGGCGCGTAGTCGTACTCGTAGCGCTGGTCGGGCGGCAGCAGGGGCTGCGACAGGCCAGGCACCCCGTCCTGCGCGATCGGCGGGGTCTGCCCGTGCCAGTGGATCAGGGTCGGCAGGCCGGCGCGGTTTTCCAGCGTCACGCGGAACCGCTCGCCCGGCTCCAGCGATATGCCCGGCTTGCCGTCGGGCCGCGCCAGCGAAAACACGCTCGCGGGCTCGCGGTTCACCTCGATGACCCGCCGCGCGATCAAAAGCCGCCTGGGCTCCTGCGCCCATGCCGCGCGCGGCCAGGCCAGAGCGGCGCTGGCGACGGCGCCGCCGATGAACTCCCGGCGAGTCGGCATGGGCGCCGTCAATCCGCGACCGCGTAACCGGCGCGCTCGATCGCCGCGGCGACCGCCGCGCGCTCGGCCTTGCCGGCGAGCGAAACGCGGCCCGCGCGCAAGTCCACTTTGACCGCCGCGCCGGGGGCGGCGGCTTCGGCCGCGCGCTTCACCGCCGCGGCGCAGCCCTCGCAGCTCATTCCCTTGACCGTGATATCCATTCGCAAGTTTCCCTCGTCGCCGTATGCGGCCTGTCTGATGGTTCCAGCGCCGGGAAGGTCAAGAGCGCCGGCCGGAGGAAAGGCGCGCGGCGCTACTTCTTCTTGCCGCCGGCCAGGCGCGCTTCCAGGCCGGCGAGGTAGCGCCGGTCGGCGGCCGAGAATTCGCCTTCCTTGATGTCCTGCTTCATGTCCTCGAGCATCTCGCGCGTGTCGTCCGAAAGCCGGTGCTGGGACAGAAGCCGGTCGATGATCGTCCGATCCGCCGCCGTGTCGCCCGGCGCGATCTCGGCCGCGCCCTCGTCGCCGGCATCGGCATGGCCGGACTCGTCGTCGTGCATCTGGGCATGGACCACGCCCGTGGGCGCCAGAAGCGCCGCCCAGTCCGCCCCGGCTTCCTTCACGCGGTGCGCGATCTCGCGCGCAGCGGCCAGCGCATCCTTGTCCTCGGGATGGCCCAGCTTGTGCAGCAGGGCGATGAGTCCGTCGCGATCCTTGAGCGGCATGGGCGGCTCCGGTGGGGGTACGGGCAAACGGCGATGTGTGTTGTAGCGGTACGCGCGGAAGGCTACAACACCGGCCTGATCGGGCGAGGACCGGATGATCTCGACCTACGCGCTCAACAACGGCCGCCTGGAAAAAACGCCGCTGGACCCGTCGGGCCGGCTGCCGGCGAGCGTGCTTTGGATCGATCTGGAATCGCCCACGCGCGAGGAAGCGGCGCTGGTGCTGAAGCTGACCGGCGTGGAGTTGCCGACGCGCGAGGAAATGCAGGAGATCGAGGTGTCGAGCCGCCTCTATCGCGAGGGCGACGCGGATTTCCTGACCGCGCCGATCATCCACCAGACCGACACGCCCAAGCCCGAGGTCACGCCGGTGACGTTCATCGTGGCGCGCAGCCAGCTGATCACCGTGCGCTACGCCCATCCCCGCTCGATCGATTTCTTCGTCGCGCGCGCCGCGCGGCAGATCGGCTGGTGCAACAACCCCGAAACCGTGCTGATGGGCCTGTTGGAGACGATCGTCGACCGGGTCGCCGACGTGATGGAGCGCGTGGCGGCGGAACTGGACGCCACCTCGCGGGCGATCTTCTACGACCCCGCGGGCGGCAACGGGCCGGCCGCGGGCGAGAAGACCCAGGAGCAGGCCAACGCGGACCTGCGGGCCGTGCTGCGCCAGCTCGGCCGCGCCGGGGACCTGACCACCAAGACGCGCGACACCATCCTGGGCCTGGACCGCGTGGCCACCTACATCATCGCCGCCGAGTCGCTGGGGGTCAGCCGCGAGACCAAGCCGCGGCTCAAGACCCTGACGCGCGACATCCGCTCGCTGGCCGAGCACGACGGATTCCTGTCCAACAAGGTGAACTTCATGCTCGACGCCACCCTGGGCATGATCTCGATCGAGCAGAACCGCTCGATGACCGAGCAGAGCCACATCATCAAGATCTTCACCGTGGCGGCGACCGCCTTCCTGCCGCCCACCCTGGTGGCCAGCATCTACGGCATGAACTTCGCCTGGCTGCCCGAGCTCAAATGGGGCTACGGCTATCTGTGGGCGCTGGGGTTGATGGTGCTCTCGGCCGTGCTGCCGCTGGCGATCTTCCGCCGTCGCGGCTGGCTGTAGGCCGCCGCTGATCGACTCTCAATCCTCGAAAGGTAGAAAACAGAGATGCGCGATTTCCAGCTTCCCGGCCGCTCGGCCGCCCATGCCGGCGAGGCGATGGCGGCCACTTCGCACCCGCTGGCCACGCTGACGGCGCTGGACGTGCTGAAATCCGGCGGCACGGCGATGGACGCGGCGGTGGCCGCCACCGCCGTGATGTGCGTCACCGAGCCGGCGATGACCGGCATCGGCGGCGACTGCTTCGTGCTCTACGCCCCCCGAGGCGGCGGCAAGGTGCTCGCCTATAACGGCTCGGGCCGCGCGCCCAAGGCGGCGTCGGTCGAGGCGCTCAGGGCCAAGGGCGTGACCGGCGAGCTCCAGCCCGGCAGCGCCCATTCCGTCACCGTGCCGGGCTGCGTTCAGGCCTGGCAGCGCCTGGTGGCCGATCACGGCCGCAAGGAGCTGGGCGAGCTCTTGCGGCCCGCGATCAAGGCGGCGGAGGACGGCTTCGCGGTCACCCCGCGCGTGGCCTACGACTGGGCCAACGGCGCCGAGAAGCTCAGGCGCGACCCCGGCGCGCGCGAGATCTTCCTGCCCGGCGGCCGCGCCCCCAAGGCCGGCGAGAAGTTCAAGAACCCGCGCCTGGCCGCGACGCTGAGGAAGATCGCGCGGGACGGCGCCAAGGCCTTCTACGGCGGCGACGTGGCGAAGGACATGGTGAAGCTGCTGAATTCGTACGGCGCGCTGCATACGATGGACGACTTCGCAGCGACCGAGGGCGAATACGCCGAGCCGATCTCGACGGAGTATCGCGGCCATACCGTCCACGAATGCCCGCCCAACGGCCAGGGCATCACCGCGCTGCTGATGCTCAACATCCTGAAGGGCTACGAGCTCGGCAAGCTCGCCCCCGCGGGGGCCGAGCGCATGCACCTGGAGGTCGAGGCCACGCGGCTCGCCTTCGCCGACCGCAACGCCTATGTCGCCGATCCGCGCTTCGGCCGCGTGCCGGTGCAGGAGCTGCTGTCGGCCCGGCACGGCGCCGACCAGCGCGCGCGCATCCGCCCCGACCGCGCCATGGCGGGCGTCGAGCCGGTGCCGCTGCCCGCGCACAACGACACGATCTACCTGTGCGTGGTCGACCGCGACCGCAACGCCGCGAGCTTCATCAACTCGGTGTTCGACGAGTTCGGCAGCGGCCTGGTCGCGCCCGAAACCGGCGTCGTGCTGCACAACCGCGGCTACAGCTTCCGCATGGACCCGAAGCACCCCAACCGCATCGAGGGCGGCAAGCGCCCGATGCACACGATCATCCCGGGCATGCTGACGAAAGACGGCCGCACGGTCATGCCGTTCGGCGTGATGGGCGCGCACTACCAGCCCATCGGCCACGCGCATCTGGTCACGAACATGCTGGACTGGGGCATGGATCCGCAGGCGGCGATCGACTTTCCCCGCGCGCACCACCGCGACGGGCTGGTCCAGCTCGAGCGCGGCTTTGCCGAGGCGACCGCGAAGGGGTTGCAGGCGCTGGGCCACAGGACCGCCGCCGCGGCCAAGCCGATCGGCGGCGGCCAGGCGCTCTGGATCGACTGGCAAAACGGCACGCTGGTCGGCGGCTCCGAGCCGCGCAAGGACGGCTTCGCCGCGGGGTACTAGCGCGTGTTTCCGTGAAACAGGATCGTCCCCCTCACCCAGCTTCGGGTAGGCGCGCCGTCTCGCGTCGCGCC
>JBQTIS010000005.1:0-13110 GCA_052387895.1 Rhodospirillales bacterium
GCGCGTGCATGACCGCCAGGCGCAGCACCAGGCGCATGGCCGGCAACAGCGGCGCGATGAAGAAACTGCCGGGCCGGGGCGAGGCGGTGATGTCGTAGGCAATCAGGAGCTTGATCATCGAGAAGAACAGGGCCAGCCAGTAGAACCCGGTGATCAGCGCCGGCGCCGAGAACGGGGCGGTGACGAACAGATAGACCGCGGCCGTGAAGTACAGCCACGGCATCAGCACGCGCACGACCACCGTGTCGATCGCGACGGTCGCGTTGCGCCAACCGTAGCGCCAGGGAAGCAACAGGTCGGCCTGCTTGCGGAGCCTGATCTTCACCATGTTGCGTTCCCAGCGGCGGCGTTGCGAGATCAGCGCTCGCCAGGTCCTGGGGACCGCGGCCCACACCACCGCGCCGGTGGTGAAGAGCAGCTCGTACCCCGCCTTGCGCAGGCGCAGCGTCATGTCGGTGTCGTCGCCCAGGCCCGAGTCGAATCCGCCCACCTTGCGGATGGCCGCCGTGCGGAACATGCCGAAGCCGCCGGGGATGATCGACAGCACCCCCAGCGTCGAACGCCACGAACGCGGCACCGCCACCGAGGCGGCGTATTCGCACTCCTGGAACACCGTCACCAGCGAGTCGCTGGCGTTTCTGACGCGCACCACCCCGGTCACCGCGCCGACGCGCGGATTGAGCAGCGGGCTCATGAGGTGATGGATCGAGCCGGCCTGCAACTGCGTGTCGGCGTCCAGGATCAGCACGAACTCGCCGCGGCAGGCCTCGATGCCGCGGTTGAGCGCGGTCGGCTTGCCGGCGTGGGTGCCCAGCGCCAGCACGCGCACGCGGGTGGTGCGCTCGAACCGCCGGGCGTTGGCCAGGGTCGCGTCGCCCGAGCCGTCGTCGACCACGATCACCTCTAGGCTGGGATAGCCGGACTCCAGCACCGACTGAATGGTCGCCTCGATACGTTCCGCCTCGTTGCGGGCCGCGATCACGACGCTGACCAGCGGCGCGTAGCGTCCGCGCACCACGTAGGGGTCGGGGAGGAAAATCTTCGGCCGGAACACCGACATCAGCCAAACGACGACCGGCGGCAGCTGAATGCGAACGATGCCGCCGATCAGCACCAGCAGCACCCAGTAATTGAGGGAGAATAGGACCGTCGGGAACGATTCGGTCGCGTTCAACAGGGCTACGGGGTTGAGAAACCCAAAGAAATACTCAAGGAAACCGAACATGCGTCACCTACCTGCGACCCCCGTGCAAGGCATTGTGCTGATATAGGCTTATAAGGGCAAGCTTACGAATCAGATCAAAAACTGTCACCTATATATATGCATTATCGCTAGTTGTCCCACAAATTGTTGATAGCAACATCTTAACTATCTGATTATTATATGATTCATCCCATATCTTGCAGTTTCGGGTGATTCGAGAAAAAATTATTCTACTAAATGAGAAAAATTTGCGTTAAGCTGATCTTCATCGTTTCGGGGGTATGAAGCCGCCGTGAACCCAACCAAGTAGGGAAGGTGGTCCATGCGCGTTTTTATTGCCGGTGTAGACGGGTATCTCGGTTGGCCGCTCGCGCAGCACCTGATTCGGCGCGGGCACGAGGTTGCCGGCATGGACTGTTTCATGCGGCGTTCTTGGGTCGCCGAGGTCGGCTCCCAGTCCGCCACCCCGATCCGCTCGATGCCCGAGCGGTTGAACGCCTACCGCGAGAATTTCGGCAAGGAGTTGAAGTTCTACGAGGGCAATCTGTGCGACTACGACAGCGTGGTCCAGGCCTTCGTCGATTTCCAGCCCGAAGCCGTGGTCCATCTGGCCGAGATGCCGTCCGCGCCCTACAGCATGATCGACGTGCATCACGCCGTGTTCACCCATCAGAACAATCTGAATGGCACGCTGCACATCCTGTTCGCGATGCGCGACTATTGCCCGACCGCCCACCTGGTGAAACTGGGCACCATGGGCGAGTACGGCACGCCCAATATCGACATTCCCGAGGGCTTCTTCGAGATCGAATTCCGCGGCCGCAAGGAGCGCCTGCCGTTCCCCTGCCAGCCGCCGAGCATGTACCACCTGACCAAAGTGCATGACAGCAACAACGTGCGTTTCGCGTGCCGCGTGTGGGGTCTGCGTTCCACCGACATCATGCAGGGCGTGGTGTTCGGCACGCGGATCGACGCCATGGGCGACGACGAGCGGCTGCTGACGCGCTTCGACTTCGACCAGTCCTTCGGCACCGCGATCAACCGTTTCTGCGCCCAGGCCGTCATCGGCATGCCGCTGACGCCGTTCGGCAAGGGCGGCCAGCGCCGCGGGTTCCTGCCGCTGCGCGACTCGATCCAGTGCTTCACGCTGACGATCGAAAATCCGCCGGCCAGGGCGGGCGACTACCGGGTGTTCAATCAGTTCGAGGACACCTATTCGATCAACGATCTGGCGGAGAAGGTGCAGGGCGTGGCGCGCAACCTCGGGTACAAGACCGAAATCCGCCATGTCGAGAACCCCCGCAAAGAGGCCGAAGACCACTACTACAATCCCGACCACAGCAACCTGCTGGCCCTTGGCTACAAGCCGACCCACGAGATCGAAGCCGAGATGGAAATCGCCATGAAGGACCTGGCGAAGCACGCCGAGCGCATCCGCTTCGCCCGCGACTCGGTGATTCCGGACATCCGTTGGGACGGCACGCGCCGCCGCTCGCGCGCGATCGCCGAGATCAGCAAGCCGATCACGCGCGGGCCGTCGAGCCTGGGCGCGCTCGGCATGCCCCAGGTGTTGCACGACAAGTATTGATCCCCCGACCGACGATTCCCGCGACCGCAAGGCCCGGCGCCAAACGCCGGGCCTTTTATTTCGGCTCTGTTTCTGGGTGCCGGCCTGGAAAATTCTCGCCTGCAGGTTGGGTAGCTTGTGCAACCTGAGGGATCGGGAGCGGCGGCCCTGGAATCGTCCCGCCGCGTCGAGCCTCCTAGGCTCTGCCATGATTCTTGTATGCCTGCTTGCCCAATCCTCAATCGCTTGATCTATCCCCAATCCCTTGGGGATAGGTCCAATTTTCACAATAGATATTGACGGATAGAGGATAGCCTCTTAGTTTCCGTATCGGGGTTGATTCGCGTTCCTGGTGAGCTGGCCGTGGTGAGCCGGGAACGGACAGTGGGACAGGGTCGGGGGCCCAGGTGAGCAAACGGGCTGGCAACGCGTCCCCCTCGCTGTGGACGCCGCGGAGCGGCGGCGCCGCCCAAGGGGTTTCTGAGAGCAAACTCGACGGCCCGTGGCGGAAGCGCCCAGCCGTCGGCGGCGCCTTGGCGCTGGTGGCGCTGGCCGGCGGATTTCTAGCCGGGGCGGCGTTAGCGGCCGATCCGGTCAAGGCGCCGGGCATGAAGGCGCCGGGCACGATGGCCGCGCCGCGCGAGCCCGTGACCCTCGCGCCGCTGCCGGAAATCGTTCCCTCGGCGGCGCCGATGAACGTGGCGCCGGCGATCATCCCGCCCGCGGCTGCTCCGCCTGCGGTGGTCCCGCCTGCGGTCGCCCGGGCGCCGGCCGCGCCTAAACCCGCGCGTCCGGCGAAGCCGCAGGCCCAGGCGCAAGCTGCGCAACAGACGCCGCCGCAGATGCAGCCGCAGGCCGCGCAGCAGTCCGCGCCGCAAGCCGGATCGGTGGCGGTGAAGATCGATCCCGACCTCGAGATCTGCCACGTGACCGGCGAGTTCCTGTTGGCCGGTCCGCCGCCGCGCACCATCAAGGCACTGGTCTACAATCCGCGCAACGATCTGGTCTACACGCCGGTCAACGACACGCCCGATCCCAATCTGGTCAGCCGCGTGATCGAAGGCGCGCCGCGCTATCAGGTGATCGAGGCGTGCAACGACTACGCCGCCAAGAACCGCGGCACCGCGGCCGCGGCGGCCTATCAGCGCAGCCAGTCGCGCGCCGAGGTGATGCTGCGCGCCGAACGCGCCCGGGCCGCCGGGCAAGGCGTTTCGGCCAAGGACGCGGTGCCGGCGCCGCCGTCGATGACCGGACGGCCGCCCCCGCCGCCGTCGACCGGCGACACCGGCCCCTCGGCCAGCGCGGCGCGGTTGGCCGCGCGGGCTGCGGCGCAAGCGCCCGCCGCGACGGAGACGCAGGCTGGGCTGGCGGACACCGGCGGCCTGGAAGTGCTGTTGCCCGGCATCATTTCGCCCAACGCCGTCAGCAAGGCGGCCGACGACGCCGTCAACGCCCGCATGGCGCCGGGCATCGAGCGCGCGCAGCAGCGTTCGGCCGACATCGACGCGGCGCGCCACGCCATCACCGCCGCCAACCACGAATACCAGGCGGCGATGCGCGACAAGTTCAACCCCGACGTCCAGGTCGAAGTCCAAGGCGGCATGGCCTATGGCCGCCGCGGCCCGGCGCTGCAACAGGGCGACGGCGACACCGACCCGCTGACCGGCTCGACCTCCAGCACGACCAATACCGGCGCGCGCGGCTTCGTGAAGCCGGGCATGACGCTCAGCCTGCCGGTGTGGGATTCGGGCGAGCGCGAGGCGAAGAAAAACATCGCCGGCGTGGAGGTGGGGACCGCCGGGCTGACGCTGGACGACCAGCGCGCCGAGATCGCCTCGATCGTGCGCGACACCTTCAACCAGTGGCGCGTGTCGCGCGCCTATATCGGCTTGGTGCAGCAATGGCGGCCGATGTTCGAGGACTGGCACGACAAGATCAGGAAGCTGCAACGCGTGCAAATGGTGACCTACCAGGACATCGCGCTGGCCCGGGCGGTGGATGAACACTTCACGCAGCGCATGGACGCGATCTGCCACGACCTGAACTACCGCGAGAGCATCTGGCATCAAGTCACCGCCGAGAACAATCTGCGCCTGCCCTCGGACAAGCCGGCGGCGTGGTGCGCTTGGCCCAAGGGCACCCCTTTCAAGCCGGATGGCGACAAGACCAGCCCGATCGACGATCCCACGCTGTCGCATTGGCCCTATCTGCCGCTCTACCAGGACAACCAGCAGCTCGACGCCATGATCGAGAAGACGCCGACGGTGCAGATCGCGGCGAACGAGATCAAGAAGACGCGCGAGCAGGTGCTGCTGGCCGAATCCCAGTCGCTGCCGCGGCTCTTCGCCGAGGCGCACGGCCGCCAGACCGTCCCCGGCATCGACTCGCTGCACGGCGACAGCGACGTGTTCATCGGCATGCGCTTCACCATGCCGATCTTCGACAACTGGGTTCGCAGCTCCAAGACCCAGGCGCAGCAGGCCAACGTCGCCTCGGCCGAAAGCAAGCTGACCGGCACGCGCCAGCGCCTGAAGCTGGATCTGGGTTTCATGGTCTCGGAGCTCGACCGGCTGCGCAAGCTGCAGACTTCGCAGGTCGAAACGGTGCGCGCGGCCGCGACGCGCGTGAAGAACGCCAAGTACATGCTCGAGGAGTGGGGCTGCCGCCGGCCCGGCCTTTCCGGAACGCCGTCGGAATGCACCACGCAGCACGAGCTGATGCTCGCCACGCTCGACTATCTAAGGACGTTCGAGCGCTCGGACGACACGATCCGCCAGTATTTCGTCGTGTACAACCGCCTGCTGCGCAAGCTGGGCGTCGCGACGGCGTCGTGGCAGGACAGGAATTGAACAGGGGCTGATGATAACCGCACCCCACGCCTCCAGGAACGGCGGCGCGGCAAGCAGACCGCAATCCGCGCCGCTGTTCGTCGTCGAGGGCCGCATCGGCGGGCGCTGGTGGGTCTGGCAGCGGTTCCGCCTGCGCGACGAAGCCGCACACGAGCTGGCGGCGCTGGCGTCCGAGAAGCGTTTCGACGGCGTGCGGCTCATCGTCACGATCCTGGGGGACCCGGGGACGCCGGCCACCTCGCGTGAGCTGGTGGTGGTCGACGAAGAGGGCGTGCACGGCCCCGACGGGCCCGTGCGCGAGCCGGCGCAACCCGCGCGCTACACGGTCTCTGCGCGCGCGCGCCCGGCGCCGCCGCCCGCGCCGTCCACGCCCAAGCGCCGGCGCGTGGAGCCGCATGTTCCGCCCGCTCCGCTGGCGCCGTACGGCGTGGACAGGCGCGCGCCCCTGGCGGCCCCGGTGCTGGCCCAGGAAGTGGAGCCGACCGAAGACGGTCCGCCGCCGGAGCCCGAGGGCGATTTTCGCATCGCGCCAATGGTGGCGAATTCCAATCGGGACGACGGATTTGCGGATCCCGGGCCGGCCTACCTGCCGACGCGGCAGGCGGCGCGGCTGAAACGGCGCCAGGTCGTCTATACACTCGGCGCCGGCGTCGCCTCGCTGATGCTGGCGGTGGTGAGCTACGAAATCACGCGCTCGATCGTCGGTTTGCCCGACCTATTGTACGAAGCCCGCCAATCCGCGAGCGCGTTGTTCGCCGGCCCCGAGCGCCCGATCGTCGTCGCCGCGCGCCAGGGCAACACCGAGGAAGTGGCCAAGCTGCTGCGCGGCGGCTTTTCGCCCAACAGCGAGGATGCCTATGGCGTGCCGGCATTGCTGATCGCCGCGCGCGCCGGCAAGGCCAGCGTGGTGCGGCAGCTGCTGGAGGCGGGAGCCGATCCCAACCGGCCCTTCCGGCGCGGCGACACGCCGCTTCTCGCGGCCGCGCGCGAGGGGCTGAACAACGCCATCGAGCCGATGCTGGCCAAGGGCGGCCACGTGAACGGCAGGGGCGGAACCGATCTGTGCGAAACGCCGCTGCTGGTCGCCGCCGGCGGCGGGCGCATGGACACGGTCAACTTCCTTCTGGGCAAGGGCGCGTCGTTCGACGTGCTGCCGGGTTGCCGCAAGGGACCGCTGGACGCCGCCGCCGCCTATCCGCGCGTGCGCGAGGCCCTGGAGCAGGCGTACCAGCGCCGGCTGGCTGCGGTCAGCCGCCCGGGACAAGCCGGCTCGCCGGCGGCGATACCGGCCGCCGCCGCCGCGCCTGCGGCGCCCGTTCAGGCCGCCCCCCCGGCGCCGGCCGCTCCGCAGCGCCCCGCCGCGGCGCCGGTCGAGCGTCCGGCATTGCGTACGCCGTCCGCCGCGGTCCCCGCGCCGTCCGGCGCCCCCGCCCAGGCCAAGTCGCGTCCCGTCTCCGCGACGGCGGAAACCGCCGACCCCGCGGCCATGAACGCGGCCTACCGGAGCATCATGTTCGGCTTCGACTGGAGCGCCAGCCTGGACCAGGTGCGCGCCAAGTCGAAGAGCTGCCGCAACGTGGGCAAGCGCTACCTGGCCTGCGAGCTGACGGTCAAGCGGTGGCTCGACGACATCGAGTCGGTCGAGGCCTGGTTCGACCGCTCCGACGGCGAACGCCTGGTGGCGTTCGAGGCGCTGAGCGGCCCCATCATGGACACCAGCACCGCGTTGGACGGGTCGGCCGCGCGTCAGCAATTCGACAAGGTGCGCGCCGCGATCGAAAAGAAGCTGCCGCCGGGCCTGCGCCCGATCGTCGCGCGTCAAGCGCCGGCGGGCATACCGTTCTTCGCCGGGCTGAAGCCCGAGGTCAACGCCGGCGATTATTCGGTGTTCTGGTCCGACGACGGCCGGCGCCGTCCCGCCGCGATCCATCTGAAGCTGACGGGCGTGGACGACCAGAGCGGCCAATACCGCATCGTGGTGTCGAACCCGCAGCGTTACAGCCAGCAGGCCCTGATCGCCCCGCCGAAGAAATAGACCGTGGGGCCCGCCTTGCTTTCATCGCCATGGCCGGACTAAAGCTCGGCCATGGCGGCAAGGACGGCGCCGGAACCCGGCCTATCCCAGATGCTTCTTCAGGAACGCCACGGTGCGGCCCCAGGCCATATCGGCGGTGTTCTTGTCGTAGCGCGCCGCGTTGGTGTCGTTATTGAAGGCGTGCTGCGCACCTTCGTACATGTGCTTTTCGTAACGCACCCCGGCGGCCTTCAGCGCCGCTTCGTAGGCCTCGATGCCGGCGTTGATGCCCGGATCGTTGGAAGCGTAGTGCAGCAGCAGCGCGGCCTTGATCTTCGCCGTCCGGGCGGCGTCGACCTGGCGGCCGTAATAGGCGACGCCGGCCTTGAGGTCGGGTGAGGCCGTGGCAAGCTGGTTGACCATTCCGCCGCCCCAGCAGAAGCCGATCGCGCCGACCGCCCCGGTCGAATCGGGCCGCCCCGCGAGATAGGGCACCGCCGCGGCCAGGCGCTTCAGGTTCTCCTCGGGGTTAAGCTCCCCGATCATGGCGCGCGCCTTGTCCTCGTCGGCGGGCGTGCCGCCGGTGGGCGACAGCAGGTCTACGCCCAGCGCCAGGAAACCTTCTAGCGCCATGCGCCGTGTCACATCCTCGATATGCGGGTTGAGGCCCCGGTTCTCGTGGATCACGATCACCGCGGGGCGCTTGGCGGCGCCCTGCTTGGCCTTGGCCAGGTAGCAGCGGATCTGTCCGTCCGGCGCCGCGTAGGCGACCTTTTCGACCGCCAGCCGGCCGTCGTCCGGGGCCACGATCGCCGCCTGGGCGTAGTTGTTGGACAAAAGCGGCAGCAGCGCCGCCGCGGCCGCGGCCGAGCCCGCCAGCCCGGACAGCCGTTCCATGAATTCGCGCCGGCCCAATGCCCCGTGGGTGAACCGGTCGTAAAGATCGATGATGCGTTGATCCATGGCCGTCGCTCCCTTCCCCGCGACGCCGGTCGCCCGGCGGCGGCCCGTTCATTGGACCCATTATAGGACGAGGAGTCGAGGCGAAGGCAAACCCGCCGCGGAGCCGGACCCCTTGGCGCCCCGGGCTCGAGGGACTGGGCGCTGTGGTTCAGCTCCGCGGCGGGCGGCCGTAGATCGACGCGTAGATGCTCTCGGCCCAGGACGGCAGGAACAGGAAGCTGATCGCCGCATGCGCGCCGTAGCGCACGCGATTCAACTGATCCGGCGGCAGGTCTTTCAGGCTGAAGCGCACGGGCTGGTACTGGGTCCACTGCTCACGCTGCCAGAAGTAGCGGGTCAACTCTTCCGGCCGGCGGGTGATGACCGTGTCGATCGAGGTGACCGGCAGTTCCAGCGCCTCGGCGAAGCCGGGCAGGCGCATCGAGCCCTTCATGCCGACGCCCAATCGCTGCACCGCAGACGGCTCGAAATACGCCTCGACATAGGCTTCCTTGGGATCGAAGATCACGAACACCGAGATGCCCGAGTCCACGACCGCGCCGGCAAGGTAGCCGCACTCCGTGATCACCCCGTCCTTCGGCGCGCGCAGGATTTGGATCTTCTGGATTTCCTCGGATCCGCGCATCTCGGCCAACTGCAGGTCGATCGCCTTGGCGTCGGACAGAAGCTGCCGTTCGGCGCGGTCGTAGGCCGCCTGCTTCGAGCGCCATTCCGCCTCGGCGGTCAGCGAGTCGGCCTCGGCCGACTTGTAGGCGATGCGCGCCAGATCCCATTCCGTGCGCGCGATCACGCCTTCCTTGTACAGCCGGTCGTGGATGTTGAAGATCGTCGCCTTCTCGGCCAGCACGGCCAGCTTGCCGTTGTAGCCGACGCGCGCTTGGCTTACGTCCTCGGCCGCGACCTTCACGTTGCCGCTCAGCTCGATCTTGCGGCTTTCAAGCTGGCGCACGGTGTTGTTGTATTCGACGCCCTTGGTCTCGTTCTCGAGCTTGACCAGCTCCTGGTCTTTTTTCACCGGCACGTTGCAGGTGGCGTAGATTTCCTTGATGCGCGCCTTGTTGACCGGCTCGACCACCACGGTGGGGCCCTGCACCAGGCCGTCGGCGCGCATCCACGACTGCTCGATGAACAGGAAAAGATACACAACCAAGCCCACGATCAGGAGCGCGAGGATGCGGCGGAACGCAACGCGCCGGCGGCGCGCCGGCGTCGGCGTCGGCGCCATCGACGCCCGCGGCTCGCCCGTTTCCGGATTTTTTCCGCCCGATCGGCGAAACTTCATCTCGTCGACCTGCCGGGGCGATCTGAGGTTCGCCCCTCCCCCGCCTATTTCAGCCCATCCCCAACCCCGGGACCCGCTGAATATGGTAGCCCTATTAAAGGATTATACTAGATATGGCTAAGCCCCAAAGGGATTTTTGTGTATCAACGTTGATTCGCCACAACATTTTGGAGAAGTGACCGCGGGGCCGGCGACCGGTTAACGAATCACCTGAATTGACCGCGATAACAGGGGGAAGGCTGTGCTGAAAATCCTGGGCCGCAACAACTCGTCGAACGTGCAGAAAGTCCTGTGGTGCTGCGGCGAGCTGGGGCTCAAGTTCGAGCGCGCCGATCTCGGCGGTCCGTTCGGCGGCAACAAGGAGGCGTCGTACCTGGCCCTCAATCCCATGGGGCTGATTCCCACGATCGACGACGACGGGTTCGTGCTGTGGGAATCGAACGCGATCCTGCGCTATCTCGCGGCCAAGCACGGGGCCGGCGGCCTGTGGCCCGCCGACCCGAAGACGCGCGCCGACGCCGACCGCTGGATGGATTGGCAGCTTTCCGCCGTCGGCCCGGCGATCACACCGGTGTTCATGGGCCTGATTCGCACGCCGCCGGAAAAACGCGACCACGCGGCGATCGAGGCCGGGCGCAAGCGCACGGCCGAGCTGTTCGGCATGCTGGACGCGCACCTGGCGCGGCGCCGATTCGTCGCCGGCGATTCGCTGACCGTCGGCGACATTCCGCTGGGGGTGATGGCCTATCGCTGGTTCAACTTCCCGGTCGAGCGGCCCGAGCACAAGCACGCGCGCGCGTGGTACGAGCGGCTGACCCAGCGCCCGGCCTTCAAGCAGCACGTGATGCTCCCGATCACCTGAAGCGGGTCAGAAGCTCAGCGCCTTCACCTGGTTGACGTGCGGCAGCTCGCGCACGCAGTCCAGCAGATCGCCCGAGAGCTTCTGGTCGATGGCGAGCAGCGCCACGGCCTGGCCGCCCTGGCGGTCGCGGCCGAGATGGAACGTGGCGATGTTGACGCCGTTGTCGCCCAATAGCTTGCCGAGGCCGCCGACGATGCCGGGCCTGTCCTCGTTGCGGCAATAGAGCATGTGCGGGGCGAGCTCGGCCTCGATGCGGACGCCCTCGATCTCGACGATGCGCGGCTTGTCGCCGCCGAACAGCGTGCCGGCCAGCGTGCGCGTGCGCCGCTCGGTCGTGACGGTGAGCCGGATCAGCGTCTGGTAGTCCGAGGGCCGGTCGTGGCGCGTCTCGGACACGTCGATCTTGCGCTCGCGCGCGATCAGCGGCGCGTTGACCATGTTGACCGAGTCCATCAACGGCGCCAGCAGCCCGGCCAGCGCCACCGCGGTCAGCGGCTTGGTGTTCAGCCCCGCCACCAGCCCTTCGTATTCCAGCCTGACCGAGGTGGGGCCGGTTTCGGAAATCTGGCCCGCGAAGGAACCCAGCTGCTCGGCCAGCTTCATGTAGGGCTTGAGCCGCGGCGCCTCCTCGGACGTGACCGAGGGCATGTTGATGGCTTTCGACACCGCGCCGGTGAGCAGGAAGTCGGCCATCTGCTCGGCCACCTGCACCGCCACGTTCTCCTGCGCCTCGGCCGTGGCGGCGCCGAGATGGGGCGTGACCACCACCTGGTCGAGCCCGAACAGCGCGTTGGCCCTGGCCGGCTCCTCGCTGAACACGTCCAGCGCCGCGCCCGCCACATGGCCGGACTGAATCGCGGCTTTCAGGTCCTCCTCGACCACCAGGCCGCCGCGCGCGCAGTTGACGATCCGCACGCCCTTCTTGGTCTTGGCCAGCGCCTTCTTGTCGACGATGCCGCGCGTTTGGTCGGTGAGCGGCGTATGCAGCGTGATGAAATCGGCGCGCGCCAACAGCTCGTCCAGCGTCACCTTCTCCACGCCCAGGGCCAGCGCGCGGTCGTCCGACAGGAACGGGTCGTAGGCCAGCACGCGCATGTGCAGGCCTATCGCGCGCTCGGCGACGATGGCGCCGATGTTGCCGCAGCCGATCACGCCCAGCGTCTTGCCGTAAAGCTCCACCCCCATGAAGCGCGCTTTCTCCCACTTGCCGCCATGGGTCGAGGCGTTGGCGGCGGGAAGCTGGCGCGCCAGCGCGAACATCAGCGCGATGGTGTGCTCGGCCGTGGTGATCGAGTTGCCGAAGGGCGTGTTCATCACCACGACGCCGCGCTGCGTGGCGGCCGGCACGTCGATGTTGTCGACGCCGATGCCGGCGCGCCCCACGACCTTGAGCCGCGGCGCGCCGGCCAGCACCTCGGCCGTCACCTTGGTGGCCGAACGCACCGCTAGGCCGTCGTAGTCCTTGAGCCTGGCCTTCAGCTGGTCGGGCTTCAGCCCCACCGCCTCGTCGGCGGCGACGCCGCGCTCCTTGAATATCTCCAGCGCGCGCGGGCTGAGCGTATCGGCGATCAGCACCCGCGGCTTGGGCCCGGCGGTGGGAGCGGCCGCGTTCATGCCGCCGCCTTCTTGCCGGCGGTCTCGCCCCAGGCCCAGTCCAGCCACGGCGTCAGCGCCTCGATGTCGGCGGTCTCGACCGTCGCGCCGCACCAGATCCTGAGATGCGCCGGCGCGTCGCGGTGCCCGGCGATGTCCAGCGCCGCGCGCTCGTCCTCCAGAAGCTGCGCCAGGCGCCTGACCTGCTCGTGCTGCGCCTGGGGGGCGAGCGCCGCGAACCACGGGTCGATGATCTTGACGCAGACCGAGGTGGGCGAGCGATAACGCTGCTCTTGCGCCAGATAGGCGGTCCAGCCCGTGCGCTTGACCCAGCGGTCGAGCGCCGCGGCGTTGGCCGACGTGCGCGCGATCAGGCCCTTAAGGCCGCCCACGCTTTCGGCCCACCGAAGCCCGTCCAGCGCGTCCTCGACGCACAGCATCGAGGGGGTGTTGATGGTCTCGCCGGCGAAGATGCCGGCGCTGAGCTTGCCGCCCGAGGTCAGGCGGAAAATCTTCGGCAGCGGGCGCGGCGGAACATAGCTCTCCAGCCGCTCCACCGCGCGGGGCCCCAGCGCCAGCATGCCGTGCGCCGCTTCGCCGCCCAGCGCCTTCGGCCAGGACCAGGTGACGACGTCGAGCCGGTCCCAGGGCAGCTCCATGGCGAAGGCGGCCGAGGTGGCGTCGGCGATCATGAGGCCCTTGCGGTCGGGCTTGATCCATCGCCCGTCGGGCACGCGCACGCCCGAGGTGGTGCCGTTCCAGGTGAACACCACGTC
>JBQTIS010000006.1:0-14572 GCA_052387895.1 Rhodospirillales bacterium
GCACAACTCGTCGACCGCGGCGGCGTCGCCGAGCTCGCAGCGCACCACCTCCTCGCCTTTCCCAGCCTTGCCCATGTCCATCACGTAGGACAGGCGCAGGATCGGGTAGGCGCCCGCCAGCTTCTCGCGCAGCACCTTGCCCAGCGCACCTGCGGCGCCCGTGATCAGAACGCGTTGCATCGGTTAGTGGCTCCTTGAAATCGGCCGGAAACACTAGACGGAGGGGCCCCTGACAACAAGAACAAGTGAGGCGGAATTCGCCCCTTGGGCCGCCCTTGAACCGGGCACGAAAGCCCCGGAGAATGGCCGCCAAACGCCCGGAAGCCCAAGACTCCGGGCAGAGCCTGGGGAGGAATGCCCGATGCGCCACCGCCTCTATGCGCCGATCGCCGCCGCCGCGCTGGCCCTGCTGCAGGCCTTGCCGGCCCTGGCGCAATACCCCGACCGGCCCATCACCATGATCGTGCCGTTTCCCCCAGGCGGGGTGGCGGACCTGACCGGACGGCCGGTGGCGGCGGCGATGGAAAAGGTGCTGAAGCAGCCGATCGTCGTCACCAACCGCGCGGGCGCTGGCGGGGCGGTCGGCATGGCGGCGGCGGCCGGCGCCAAGCCCGACGGCTATACCGTCCTGACCGCCCTCTCCAGCATCTCGATCATCCCCGAGGCCGACAAGCTGTTCGACCGCAAGCCGGCCTATGCCATCGACCAGCTCGCGCCCATCGCCTTGTTGAGCGCGGACCCCACCGTGCTGGTGGTGCCGGCCGACAGCCCGTGGAAATCGGTCAAGGACTTCGTCGACGACGCCAAGAAGCGCCCGGACCAGATCGCTTTTTCGTCCTCGGGCGTGTACGGCACGCTGCACATGGCGATGGCGATGTTCGCCGCCGCCGCCGACATCAAGCTCAGGCACGTGCCGTTCTCCGGCGGCGGGCCGGCGCTGACGGCGCTCTTGGGCGGCAACGTGCAGGCCCTGGCCTCCGGGCCCGGTCCGGTGGCGGCGCAGATCGCGGCCGGCAAGCTAAGGCCGCTCGCGGCCTGGGGCGCCAAGCGCCTGCCGACCATGCCGGACGTGCCGACCTTCCTCGAGCTCGGCTACAAGGACGTGGAGTTCTACATCTGGGCCGGGCTGTTCGCGCCGAAGGGCACGCCGGACGACGCGATGAAGGCGCTGCGCGCGGCGGCCAAGACCGCCGCACACGATCCCGAGTTTGTCGCCACGATGAAGAAGCTGGAATCCGGCGTGCTGTCCCTGGATGCGCCGGAGTTCCGGAAATTCTGGGACGCCGACGCGGCGCGGCTGGCCGCGGCGCTGATGAAAATCGGCCGTGTCCAGTGAGCCGGGCGGCGGCGCGGTAGCTAACTCGAAAGCCGCTTTTTGGACCGGCGACCGCGTCGCCGGGCTGGCGCTGATCGCGGCGGCCGCCGCCGTGGCGGCCGGAACGCGCGGCCTGCCGCTGGGCTCGCTCGGCCATCCCGGGCCAGGCTACACGCCCGTCCTCTATGCGGCGATCCTGTTCGCGCTCGGCCTCGCCGTCGCGCTGGGGCGCGGCGGCGTTCCGCTCGGCGCGATGCGCTGGGGCGAGCTCGGCCATGCGCTCGCGATCCTCGGTTCAGGCGCTTTCGCGGCTCTGATGCTCGACCGCCTGGGCTATCGCCTGACCATGCTCGTGGTGGCGGCCTTCCTGGTGGGCGCGGTCGAGCGGCGGCCGGCGCTGCCGACGGCGCTCATCGCCCTCGGGCTTTCCTTCGGCACGCATTTCGTGTTCTGGACCCTGCTGCGCGTGCCGCTGCCCGCGGGCCCCTTCGGTCTCTAGCTCGATGATAGAAACCCTGAACAGCCTGGCGCTCGGCTTCTCGGTCGCGCTTCAGCCCAATGTCCTTTTCTACGCGGTGCTGGGTTGCGTGGTCGGCACCCTGGTCGGCGTGCTGCCGGGCCTCGGCCCCCTGGCCGGGATCAGCCTGCTCTTGCCGCTGAGCTACGGGCTCACGCCGACAACCGCGATCGTGCTGCTGAGCGGCATCTACTACGGCGCGATGTATGGCGGGTCGACCACCTCGATTTTGATGCGGATTCCGGGCGAGGCCGCGTCGGTGATCACCTGCGTCGACGGCCACGCCATGACGCTAAAGGGCCGCGGCGGGGCGGCCCTTGCGATCGCCGCGCTGGGGTCGTTCGTCGCGGGCAGCTTGAGCATCGTCGCGCTGATGCTGCTGGCGCCGCCGCTGGCCGCGGTCGCGCTCCGCTTCGGTCCGCCGGAATACACCGCGTTGATGCTGTTGGGCTTCATCGTCCTCGGCTACATGTCCAGCGGAACCATGCCCAAGACCCTGGCCATGGCGTTGCTGGGGCTGATCCTGGGTACGGTCGGCATCGACGTGATGAGCGGCTTCCACCGCTTCACCCTGGGCGTCACCGACTTGGCCGACGGCCTGGGCGTAGTGCCGGTGGCGGTCGGGCTGTTCGGCCTGTCCGAGATTCTGCTGATCGCCGGCGGCGGCGCGCCGCCGCAGGTCTACAAGCCCAGGCTGAGGGAGCTGGTTCCCTCGCCCGCCGAGCTGAAGGCATCGGTCGGGCCCTGCCTGCGCGGCTCGGTGCTGGGGTTCCTGATCGGCATCGTGCCGGGCTCGGCGCATATCATCTCGTCGTTCGTGTCCTACGGCGTGGAGCGGCGCATCTCGAAGCACCCCGAGCGTTTCGGCCAGGGCGCGGTCGAGGGCGTGGCCGGGCCGGAATCGGCCAACAACGCCGCCGCCTCCGGCGCGTTCGTGCCGATGCTTGCGCTGGGATTGCCGTCCGGCCCGGTGCCAGCTGTTCTGCTGGCCGCGATCATGATCCACGGAGTCGCGCCCGGCCCGCTGCTGATGGAGCAGCACCCGCAGCTGGTCTGGGGCTTCATCGCCAGCATGTATATCGGCAACCTTGTCCTGCTGACGCTCAACCTGCCGCTGGTTGGGCTGTTCGTGAACCTGCTGCGCGTCCCCTATTCCTATCTCTACCCGACCATCGTGGTGTTCTGCGTGTTTGGGGTTTACGCGGTGAACCACAGCGCGGTGGACGTGTGGATCATGCTGGCGATGGGCGCGGCCGGCTATGCGCTCCGCAAGTTCGGCTTCGACATGGCCCCGGTGGCGCTGGGGCTGATCCTGTCGCCGATGCTGGAGATGAGCCTGGGCCAGTCGCTGGCCATGTCCGGCGGCAGCTATGCGATATTCTTCGAGCGGCCGATAGTCCTTGGCATGCTGGCATGCGTGCTGGCGCTGCTGGCGCTGGGCCTGCGCGACGCGATCGCTATCAAGCGCGCGGGCTGGCGGGTGCAGGCCGGGCTGGGCCGGACGGAGGAGTAAAGCATCGATGTTCGGGCGGCGGCTGAAGCGCCATGCGGACCATCGGCCCCTCAACGTCCAGTTGCGGGTGACGCAGCTGCGCCAGCTGTTCAATTCGCTCGACCCCGCGCCGTTCCACGAGCAGGACCTGGACGCGGACGCAGAGGAATACATCGTCAGCTCCGTGCGCGAGCACGGGCCCGACCGGCCGGTGCATATCGTGATCCATCTGCCGGCGGTTGAAGCCACCGCCGCCGACGTGCCGCAGGTCGAGGCGTCGATCCGCCACTACTTCCACTACCGCGAGGAGATGGCGCGGCGCGAGTTGCGCCGGTTCCTTTCGGACGGACGCTGGCGGCTGGCGATCGGCGTGCTGGTGCTGTTCCTGTGCCTGGGCGTGCGCGAGGTCATTCTGGGGCTTTCGCCGGGCGCGGTGGCGCGGGTATTGGCCGAGGGATTCCTGATCGGCGGCTGGGTGGCGATGTGGCAGCCGATCCAGGCCTATCTGCACGACTGGCGCCCCTTGCACCAGACCCAGCGCGTGCTGCGCCGCCTGTCCGAAGCGCGCGTCGAGGTCAAGCCAGAGCCGCCGATAATTCCTTGAAAGGACTTGGCAAACAGCCTCCGCTCTTTCATTGACAGCGGAGTTCCGCCTCGGCAAGGTCGCCGGAAAGCCCGGCCACAACCGGCCATCGACCCGCGCTCGATGCGCGGTCCCGACAGGGAAACGAGGAGACTGCGATTGTCCGCTCCGGCGCCGGCCGCGGCCAGATGACCGTTCGGTTTCTGGACCCCTCCCGGTTCGTGGTCGCCTTTGTCGGCGGGCTTTTTGCGCTCGCCTGGCTGGCCGCGCCCGAGGAACTTCCACCGCCCGCCCCACCCGAGCGCGTGTCGCCCGAGGAAGCCGTGCGCCTGGACGATGCCGACGCCGAGGATCCGGAGGCGCGGGTAGGCAGCGCCGAATCACCCGCCGCGACGGTGGACACGCCCGATCCAGAAATCGCCAGGGCGGCGCGCGAGATAGCCGACCTGCCGGGGCCGGACGGGGCGCTGGCGTTGGAGCCCCTGCCGCAGGACAGCCTCGTCACGCGGCTGACGCTGACCGCCCAGCGCGGCGACACGCTGGCCCGACTGCTGCTTGACGCCGGAGTCAACCGCAACGACGCCCAGGCCGTCATCGACAGCCTGACCGGCATCTTCAACCCGCGCGAACTGAAACCCGGTCACGAAATCCAACTCAGCTTCGCACCGGAAACCCCGGGCCCCCTCACCGGCGTCGCGCCCGAACGGTCGCTCGGAAAATTGCACGGGGTTCTGTTGGCCGCGACGGTGGACCGGGAAGTGGCGGTGCGCCCGGCGGCCGGCGGTGGATTCGAAGCCGAGGCCATCGTCAAAAAAGTCAACCGCCTGCTGACCCGCACCGACGGCGCGATCGCCGGCGGCAGCCTTATGGCGGCCGGCGCCCTGTCCGGTGTGCCGCCGGGGGTGATGGTCGAGCTGATCCGAATCCTCAGCTTCGACGTCGACTTTCAGCGCGACATCCAGCCGGACGACCGCTTCGACCTGCTGTACGAGCGCTTTCAGCTCGCCGACGGCCGGCTGGTGCGCGGCGGCGAGGTGCAGTACGCCGCGCTGACGCTCGGCGGCAAGAAGCTGAGCCTCTACCGCCACCGGGACGCGCGCGGATTCGTGGACTATTACAACGAGCTGGGCCACAGCGTGCGCAAGGCGCTGCTGAAGACCCCGATCGACGGCGCCAGGCTCAGCTCGCGCTTCGGCATGCGCGAGCACCCGATCCTGGGCTATAGCGTCATGCACCAGGGCGTGGACTTCGCCGCTCCCGCCGGCACGCCGATCTACGCCGCGGGCGACGGAACGGTCGAGCTGATCGGCGACAACAACGGCTACGGCCGGTACCTGCGCGTGAAGCACGGCAACGCCTACGCCACCGCCTATGCCCATCTCAGCGCCTACGCCAAGGGCCTCAGGCGCGGCAGCCGCGTGCGCCAGGGCCAAGTGATCGGCTTCGTCGGCACGACCGGCCGCTCCACCGGCCCGCATCTGCACTACGAAGTTCTGCGCGAGGGCCGGCAGATCAACCCGGTGTCGGTGAAGTTTCCGAGCGGCGAGAAGCTGGCGGGAGCGGAGCTGGCGCGGTTCCGCGCGGTCAAGGCCGCGGTCGACCGCGCGCTCGCGGGCGCGCCCGAGCAGCAGGCCAGCAGCGAGCCGACTGCGCGGCCCGCCCACGGCGCGGCACGATAGGGCGCCGTTACTCATACCCCTTCGGCGGCACGAAGGCCTGGAATTCCTTTTCCAGCAGGCGCGCGAATTCGATGGTCGTGCGGTCGCCATATTGCGGCCCGACGATCTGCACGCCTACCGGCAGGCCCTGCGGCGTGAACCCGGCCGGCGCCACGGTCGACGGCAGGTAGAACGCGCCGGAGTATCCGGCCCAGAACAGCTGGTCGGTCGCGGGCACGCGCTTGCCGTTGACCGCGATGGTGCGTTGCCAGCGCTCGCCTTCGTGGTCGTGCGGGCAGGCCGCCGAGGCCGCCGCCGGGCAGATCAGCAGGTCCCATTCCTTGAAGAACTCGGCCCATTTCAAGCGCATCTGGTGGCGCGCGTTGTTGAGCCTGAGCCAATCGCGGTGGTGCAGCACGTTGCCGCGGGTCATGCGCGCGAAGTAGCTTTCGTCGTCCGGCCGTAGCGCCTTGGCCGTTTCCAGGTTCCTCTGGAACAGCTCGGGCGAAAGCCGCCCCGAGGTGGCCGAGCGCAGCAGCAGGACGAACACGCGATGCGCCTCGGTCGTGTCGATGTCGGGCCGCGCCTTGTCAGCGACCTTGGCCCGTTTCTTCGCCAGAAAGTCCGCGACCGCCTGGATGCGGTCCTGGACCGCCCGATCCACCTCGCCGTTCGGGTCGTCCAGCATGACGGCGACCTTGAATTCGCGCAGCGCCTTCTTGCGCGGCGCCGGCAAGGCGAGCTTCCAGCCCGCGCCGTCGAGTTCGTCCGGCCCCGCCATGACGCCAAGCGCCAGGGCGAGGTCGTCGGCCGAGCGCGCCAGCGGCCCGATCGCGGAGATGTCGGAGGATGCGACCACCCCCGGCATGGCGTGGCCGCGCGGCGTTAAGATGCCCCAGCTCGGCTTGTGGCCGTAGACGCCGCAATAATGCGCCGGGTTGCGGATCGACGAGCCGATGTCGCTGCCCGCCTCGATGCCGGTCAGCCCCGCCGCCAGGGCCGCGGCCGAGCCGCCGCTCGAGCCGCCGGGCGACAGCTTCAGGTCCCACGGGTTGTTGGTGGCGCCGTAGATCGCGTTGTAGCTCTGCCAGTCCGCCAGGAACAGGGGCACGTTGGTCTTGCCGAAAATGTTCGCGCCGGCGGCGAGGAATCGATCCACCGCCACGGCGTTGCACCGGGCGATGTTGTTCTTGAGCTCGGGCCAACCCCAGGTCGTGGGCAGTCCGGCGACGTCGAACGACTCCTTGATCGTCATCGGCACGCCGTGCAGGGGCCCCCACCGCGCGCGCTTCTTCACCGCCGCGTCCCCCGCCTTGGCGCGCTTCTCGGCCGCCGGAATATCGGTGGCGATGACGGCGTTGAGGCGCGGATTGTATTTCGCGACGCGCTTGAGATAGAGGTCGAGCAGCTCCTTGCAGCCGATCTTGCGGCTCTTGACTGCGGCGGCGAGCTGCTTGGCCGAGCGGAATGGCAGATCGAGCATCCCTGGAATCCCCCTTGCGGCGTTGCGGTCGCAGTATAGCGGGCCGGCGTGCTATGAGTCCGCGCCGACCGGAGGGGGTGCCGCATGTCCGATCTGTTCTCGCTGCAAGACCGCGTGATTCTGGTGACCGGCGCGAGCCGAGGATTGGGACTGGCCATGGCCGAGGCGATGGCCGAGGCCGGGGGCACGGTGGTACTAAACGGCCGCGATCCGAAGACCCTGGACGCCGCCGCCGCGCGGCTCAAGGCCAAGGGGCTGAAGGCCGACATCGCGCCGTTCGATGTCAGCGACTTCAAGGCCTCGGCGAAAGCCGTGGCCGAAATCGCCAGGCGCCACGGCCGGCTGGACGTGGCGGTGCTGAACGCCGGCATCCAGCACCGCAAGCCGCTGCTGGAGTGGGAGGATGTGGATTTCCAGCGCGTGGTGGACACCAACCTGACGGCCTGCTTCGTGCTGGCGCGCGAGGCCGCGCGCGCCATGCTGCCGCGCGGCCAGGGGCGGATCATCTTCACCGGCTCAGTCATGGGCATCGTCGCCCGGCCCACGGTCCACGCCTATGCCGCGGCCAAGGCGGGGTTGGGCGGCATGGCCAAGACGCTCGCGGTGGAGCTGGCGCCAAAGGGGATCACGGTCAACGTCATCTGCCCCGGCTTTTTCGAGACCGAGATGAACACGCCGCTGGTGCAGAACCCCGAGTTCAACGCCTGGGTGAAGCAGCGCTGCCCGCTCGGCCGCTGGGCCAAGCCCGAAGAACTGGGCGGCGCCGCGGTGTTCCTGGCCAGCCGGGCCGGCAGCTACGTCAACGGCCACATGCTGGTGGTCGACGGCGGACTGGTGGTGATGATGTGACGCCCTTCGCCACCAGCTCGTCGCGTATCTCCGTCAGGATGCGGCACAGCGTCGAAGCGGGCATGAACGTGCCCGGCCGCTCCGGCTGGGCGGTCACATGGACGATGGGCCGGGGATGGGTGGCCGCGAACGCGCGCGCCAGATCCGGGTGCGCCGCGAGCTTTGCGCGGATGGCGCGCGCGATCAGGACGTGGTGCTCGGCGGACCCGAGCGCGAACCGCCTGCCGCCATATTCGGTTTCCGTGAGCGCGCTGGACTTGCCGAACTCGTAGGCTTCCCTGCCCGCGAGCGCGGCGGCGCGAACGCGGCTGGCCGCGTCCGCGAATTTCAGGCCGACATAGAATCCCTCGACCGAGGCGTAGCGGCGGCCATCGAGCGTGAACGGCGCGGCGGCGAAGTTCGACATGCGCCGGCCGATTTCCTCGTCGCCGGCGCTGGAGACGTTGATCGGCTTCGGCGCGTCGCTCACGCGGCGTTGCGGCCGAGATCGTCCTCGACGAAGCCCTGGACGATCTGGTCGAAGCTGTCGTCGGACTTGAACCCGAGCGAACGGGCTCGCGCCGCGTCGAAGCGCATCGGCCAGCCCGCGACGATGCGCCGGATATTGGCGTCGGGCACGAATTTCACGCGCTCCACGGCCTTTTGCCCGCCCGCGCGCTTGAGGCCCTCGATCATCTCCTTCACCGTCGCCGTCAATCCGGGCAGGAACAGCGCGCGGTTGAAGCCGAACTTCTCCTTCTCCAGCTCATGCGCGTGCAGAAACGCCTCGACCACGCGGCGCGGCGACAGCAGGTACATTTCGGTCGCGGGATCGACCGGGCATTCGACGTCCTGGCCCTGAAGCGGCTCGCGGATGATCGAACTGGCCCAGGTCGAGGCCGCCTTGTTGGGCTTACCCGGCCGGACCACGATGGTGGGCAGGCGCAGCGCGCGGCCGTCGATGAACCCCTTGCGGCTCATGTCGTTGAGCATGAACTCGCCGATCGCCTTTTGCGCGCCATAGCTGGTCTGCGGCGTCATCGGCGTGTCGTCCTTGATGACTTTGGGCATGTCGCCGCCATAGACCGCGACCGAGCTGGTGAACACCACGCGCGGAGGCGCTTTCAGCGTCCGGCAGGCCTCGAGCACGTGGCGCGTGCCGTCGAGGTTGACGCGCATGCCCAGGTCGAAATCGGCTTCGGCCCCGGCGCTGACCACGGCGGCGAAATGGAACACGCTGGCCACGTCGCCCGCGATCAGCCGGCGCACCAGGGCCCCGTCGCCGATATCGCCCGTGACGACGGCCACGCGCTTGTCCTGGGCGATGTCGGGCGCGGGCGCCGCAACGTCGAACAGCGTCAGCTTCGACGCCTCGCGCTTTCGCCCGTCCGGGCCGGTCAGCCGGGCGCCCGCCAACAGCTTGCGCGCCAGTTTCTGACCCAGGAAACCGGCGGCGCCGGTGATCACAACATGCATGAGTCCCATGCCCCGATAGTGCTTGCCCCGGCCTCGCCACCGGCATCAGATACGCCAACCGCAGCCGACATTACCGACGCCGCTTCGGGCAAACAAGCGGAGGCATCAGGCTTGTCCTACCGATCCGCGTCACCCACGCTTCCCGTCCAGAACGCGATGCGCGGCATCGCCATGATCTGTGCGGCGTATCTTCTGTTCTCGTGCCTGGATGCCGTGGCCAAGCTGCTGGGCCAGTCTTACCCCGTCACGCAGATCGTATGGGCGCGGTTCGCGGTGCATGCGGGGGTGGCCATTATGCTGGTCGCGCCCTATCTGCGCGAGCGGCCCTGGCGGACCGGACAGCCGGAGCTGCAGGTGGTGCGTGGGCTGCTGCTGGTAGCGGCGACCGCCACCAACTTCACGGCGCTGCGCTACCTGCAACTGGCGGAAACCTCGGCGATCTATTTCGCCACGCCGCTTTTGGTGGCGGCGCTGTCGGTGCCGCTGCTGGGCGAGCGCGTGGGCCCGAGGCGCTGGGCGGCGATCGTCGCGGGATTCGTCGGCGTGCTGATTGTCGCGCGCCCCGGCTTCGGCCTGATGCATTGGGCCGCCGGGATCGCGCTTTCGACCACGCTGATCGTCGCCCTCTACCAGATTCTCAGCCGCAAGCTGGCCGGCGGCGACGGCGCGCGCACCACGCAGTTCCTGACCGCCATGCTGGCAGCCGTGGCAACGGCCCCGCTGGCCGCGGTGGAATGGGTGCAGCCCGATGCCCTGGGTTGGGCGTTGATGGTGCTGCTGGGCATCCTGGGCGGAATCGGCCATTGGCTCTTGGCCGTGGCGCACGCCCATGCCCCCGCGCCGGTCCTGGCGCCGTTCAACTACACGCAAATCGCCTGGATGCCGCTGCTAGGGTATCTGGTGTTCGCCGACGTGCCGTCGATCTGGACCGCCGTGGGCGGCGCGGTCGTGGTAGCGAGCGGGCTATACCTGCTGCATCGCGAGCAGGTGGCGAAGCCTATTCCTTGATCGCGCCGGTCATCGCCGAGACGTAATGCTCGACGAAAAACGCGTAGAGCACGACCAGCGGCAGCGAGCCCACCAGCGCTCCCGCCATCAGCGATCCCCAGCGGTAGATATCGCCATCGGTGAACTCGTTGACGATGGCCACCGGCACGGTCTTGTTGTGGGTCGAGGAGATGAAGGTCAGCGCGTAGATGAACTCGTTCCAGCACAGCGTGAAGCAGAAAATGAAGGCCGAAATCAGCCCGGGCACCGCCAGCGGCAGCACGATTTTGGTGAGGATCTGCCAGCGGCTGGCGCCGTCGATCAGCGCGCATTCCTCGAGTTCGTAGGGGATGGTCTTGAAATATCCCATCAAGAGCCAGGTCGAAAACGGGATCAGGATGGTGGGATAGGTCAGGATCAGCGCGAACGGCGTGTCGAACAGCCCGTACTGGAACACCACGGTCGACAGCGGGATGAACAGGATCGACGGCGGGATCAGATAGGCGAGGAAGATCGCGCCGCCAACCCACTGCGCGCCCTTGTAGCGCAGGCGCACCATCGCATAGGCCGCCAGCACGCTGGCGATGATCGACAGGACGGTCGCGGCTATCGCCACGAACATCGTGTTCCACAACCAATTGAGGTAGGCGGTCTCGAACAGCAGCTTGTAGATGTGCTTAAGCGTCGGCGTGGGGGTCCAGAACGGGTTGATGCGGTCGAGGTCGAGCAGCTGCTCGTCCGGCTTGATCGAGGTCAGCGCCATCCAATAGAATGGGAACAGCAGCACCAGCATGATGATCCCGAGCGGCAGGTAGAGCGTCACCAGCCGCCACGGCACAGTTTCCAGATACGCCATGCCGTGGGACGGGTCGGTCGAGGGCCGCGAGAACAGCCCCGGCTTGCGGTCGGCGGGCGCGGCCGCGGGCGCGTCAGCCATCGCTGCCCCCCTGCTGCCACTTGCGGCGCTGCAACCCGAACCACGAGATCAGGATCGCCGCGAGCAGGAACGGGATCATCGCGGTGGCGATCGCCGCGCCCTCGCCCAGATAGCTGCCGAGGATGGCCCGCTGGTAGGACAGCGTGGCCATCAGGTGCGTGGCGTTGACCGGCCCGCCGCGCGTCAGCACCCAGATGAGCTGGAAATCGGTGAAGGTGAACAGCACCGAAAAAGTCATCACCACGGCGATGATCGGCGTCAGCAGCGGATAGGTGATGTAGCGGAACATCTGCCACGACCGCGCGCCGTCGATCGTCGCCGCCTCGTACAGCGACGGCGAGATGGTCTGCAGGCCGGCCAGAAGCGTGATGGCGATGAACGGGATGCCGCGCCAGATGTTGGCGAAGATCGTCGACCAGCGCGCGTTCCATACGTCGCCCAGGAAGTTGATGTTGGTCGCGATCAGCCCGAGCTGCCGCAACGTCCACGAGACGATCGAGAACTGGCTGTCGTACAGCCACCAGAACGCGATCGCCGACAGCACGGTGGGCACGATGAAGGGGATCAACACCACGGCGCGGATGATCGCCTTGAACGGCATGTGCCGGTTGAGCAGCAGGGCCAGGTACAGGCCGACGGCGAATTTCACGACGCTGGCGACGCCGGTATAGAGCAGCGTGTTGAACACCGACATCCAGAACACGCTGTCGTCCCACAGCCATTCGTAATTCTCCAGGCCGACGAACTCGCCGGCTTGGCCGATGCGCGTGTCGGTGAAGGAGAGCCAGACGCCCAAGAGCAGCGGATAGGCCAGGAACAGGACAAGAAAGGCGGCCGCCGGCAGCATGTACCAGGCGCCCAGCCAGTCGCGGTTGGTCTTGAGCCGGTCCCACGTGGTGATCTCGCGGATCTGCCGCTTGGCAGCCCGCGGGGCGACGGCGAGATCGGTCATGCTGCCCTACCTTGGACGAAAGCGATACGGGCGGCGGCAAATCGCCGCCGCCCGCCTCGCCGTAGCCGCGGCGATAGACGCGCCGGGCCTGCCGGTCGGCGATCTGGATCGCGCCTTTGACCGTCTCGCGGCCCGTCACGTAGTTGGCGAACATGTCGAGCACGATGAAGTCGGCAAGCGCGGAGGCCGCCTTTTCGCCGACGGAGCCCAGGTGACCGGCGGTCAGCGTGCGCTTGGCCACGTCGCGCGCCACCGTCAGCTTCTTGTCCGAAGTCCACACCAGGTTCTTGTCATAGGCGTTCAGCGGGTGCGTGATGTACGCCACCGAGTCGATCAGCCATTTGTCGTAGTTTTCGGCCTCCATCAGGAAAGCCATGAACGCCTTACACGCCATCGGGTACTTGGTGTATTTCATCGCCAGCATCGGGTAGGCGACGTGGAACTCGGTCGGCTTGCCCACGGGACCCACCGGCCACAGCGCGTGGTCGAGATCGTCCAGCATCGCCTGCATCTTTTGCGCCTTGGCCGCGGCGTAGATCGACACGCCGTTGTCGGTCCAAAAGACCTCGCCGGCCAGGAACGCCTTGTTGTTGAACGCGTCGTTCCACGCGGCGGTGCCGGGAATGAAGTTGTCGTACAGTTGCTTGGCATATTCGAGCGATTTGGCGGTCTCGGCCGAGTCGATGATCACCTTGTCCTTGGCGTCGACCAGGTTGCCGCCAAACGCCCACAGACACCAATGCACCCAGGCGTTGCCGTCGCCCGAGGCGTGGCCTAGCGCCATACCGCCGGGGGTATTGTTCTTCTTGGTCGCCTTGACGTATTCCAGGAACGCGTCGGTCGTTTTCGGGAACTCCTTGAATCCCGCCTTCTGCATCGCGGCGATGCGATAGTTCATCACGTTGCCGTTGTAGCCGACGGGAATCGCTATCCACTTGCCGCCGCTTTTGCCGTAGACCTGGGCCGAGGGCACCCAACCGCCGTATTTCTTGCCCAGATAGGCGGCGACGTCGGTTACGTCCACCAACTTCGCCGGGAACAGGTGCGGCAGCGAATAGAGGCCCCAGAACAGGTCGGGGCCCGAGCCGATGTTCGCGGCGACCGAGGCCTTGGGCTGCACGTCGTCGAGCGATTCGTTGACCACCGTCAGCTTCACGCCGGTCGCCTTGGTGAACGCCGCGACCAGCTGCATGAAGGAATCCTCTTCCGACTGCACGAAGCGCTTCCAGCGCAACAGTGTAAGCTCGGCGCCGGCTTCCGGCTTCCAGCTGGTCGCCGCGGGCGCGGCTTGCGCCCAGGCTTGGGCCCATTCGGTAAGCCCCGAGCCGGCGACCATGCCGGTCGCGGCCAGGGCCGTGCCGCCCTGCAACAGACTGCGGCGAGTGAAGTTGTTCATGATCGATTTCCTCCCTTGGAACGGTTCGATGGTTTTTCAGCCGGGCCTCATGCCCTCAGGTTGTTGCCCGACTGCGCGTCGAACAAATGGATGCTGGCGAGCTGCGGCGCCAGCGCGATGGTCTGGCCGGGCTTGAAGTCGTGCCGCTCGGCGAAGGCGCCGCAGACCATCTGCCCGCCCACGCGCGCGAACACCAGCGTGTCCGCGCCGGTCGGCTCGACCACGTCGACCACGGCCTTGATGCCCGATCCGTTGGCCACGCGCATATGGTCGGGCCTGAGGCCGTAGATCACGCGCTGGCCGTCGGCGCCGGGCGCGTTGGCCGGCAGCGGCAGGGCCACGCCGTCGTCGGTTTCGACCCGCCGCGCGCCGCCCGCGGATTTCAGCGTGCCGTTGATCAGATTCATGGCCGGCGAACCGATAAACCCGGCTACGAACAGGTTGCGCGGGTTGTCGTACACCTCCAGCGGCGCGCCGGTCTGCTCGATGCGCCCGTCGCGCATGACCACGATCTTGTCGGCCATGGTCATGGCCTCGATCTGGTCGTGGGTGACGTAGATCGAGGTCGAGCGCAGGCGCTGGTGCAGCGCTTTGATCTCGGTGCGCATCTGCACGCGCAGCTTGGCGTCCAGGTTGGACAGCGGCTCGTCGAACAGGAACACCTGGGGGTCGCGCACGATCGCGCGGCCCATGGCCACGCGCTGGCGCTGGCCGCCCGAGAGCTGGCGCGGATAGCGGTCGAGATACTCGCCGAGTTTCAGAATCTCGGCCGCGCGCTTCACCTTGTCCTGCACGATCTTCTGGTCGACCTTGGCCAGCTTCAGGCTGAAGGCCATGTTGTCGAACACCTTCATGTGCGGAGAGAGCGCGTAGTTCTGGAACACCCTGGCGATGTCGCGGTCCTTGGGCGGCACGTTGTTGACCACCCGCCCGCCGATGGCGATCTCG
>JBQTIS010000007.1:0-1861 GCA_052387895.1 Rhodospirillales bacterium
CGCGCCAACTGGCCGCCGAAATGCGTCACCAGCGAGTTGCCCTGGATCAGCACGTCGGTCACGCGCCAGGCCTCGACCTGCCGCTTGACCACCCATTCCGCGTCGATCTGGTCCTTGATGCCGCTCAGCTTCATGCGCACGCGGACCTCGCCGTCGCCCTTCTGCGTCACGTCGCCCAGCTTGGCGTCCTCGGGCTTGATCCGCTCGATCTCGCCGATCACCTGGCGCGAGACGAAGGCGATCACGCCGTCCATCAGCTCCCGCTCGCGGTCGCCCGGCACCTTCACGCCGGCATGGCCGAGGACGGCCTTGCCGATGGCGTGGAAGTCCAGCGCCGGTTGCGCGGCTTCGACCAGCGCGCGCCGGCGCGCCTCCTTGTCGTCGATCTTGATGGCGGCCACGGTCTGCTCGCCCATGGTCTGGACCAGGCGGCGCGCCTGATCGGTTTCGCTGCCGGCTGGCGCGCCGGCGAACGCTGCCGGACCCGAAATCGCCAGAATCAAGGCGGAGTGAAGCATCAGCTTGCGCATTCTTGGCTCCTTATGGTTGGGGTCGGCCGGTAGCCCGCGGCGCACGCGTCCGCGTTGGGTCGGCAATCGGCCGGGCGGAGAGCTAGAACCTGGGGCCGCTTGGGTCCCGGGGGCTGCGGCGGTCGACTGGGAACGCCCTTGGGCTCTCCACGGCTAGGGTCCCGGTCTCGAGAATCCCTGGCGTTCCGCGCTGTAGCCGGAAGCGTGTCTAACCGTTAACGGCTGCCCCACCCACCCTTAATGCTGCAATGCAGCAATGCATGGTGCGCAGGCAAAATGCCCTACCCATGCCAAATTGGGCAGGGTCACCCTAAATGGCGCAGTTTAGGCGTTGGTTTGTTCAGGAAACGTCGGCGACAATGATTTCAGTGGGTTGGCTGGCCTGGATGGTGATGAGGGGCAGGTCGGCGATGGCCGCGCCGGCGCGCGCGGGCACCGCCACGCCATTGATGGTCAGACGCGCCAGGGTGGGGACGATATAGGCCCGCCGGCCCGGCGCCAGAACGTGGGTCGCCGCTTCGCCGGCGCCCAGCGTGGCGCCCAGGATCGCGGCGTCGGCGTGGATCGCCATCGCGTCCTTGTCCTCCGCCCGGCCCGAGGCGAGCGCCACCAGCCGGCCGTTGCGCCCGGCGCCGGGGAACCGGCGCGTCTCCCAGCGCGGCTTCACGCCGCGACTGCGCGGCAGGATCCAGATCTGGAACAGCAGGCACGGCTCGGCCCCGGCGTTGACCTCGGAATGCAGGATGCCGGTCCCGGCCGACATCACCTGCACGTCGCCCGCCGCCGTCACCCCCTCGTTGCCCAGATTGTCGCGGTGGGTGATGGCGCCCCGGCGCACATAGGTCACGATCTCCATGTCGCGGTGGCCGTGCATGCCGAAGCCGGTGCCCGGCGCGATCTGGTCGTCGTTCCATACCCTGAGCGCCCCCCAGCCCATGCGCTCGGGGTCGCGGTAGTCGGCGAAGCTGAAATGGTGGCGCGCGTTCAGCCACTCGTTGCGGAACGCGCCCAGTTTCTCGAACGGCCTGACGTCGATCATGCGCGGCTTCCCCATCTCGAGCCCAACAGGCCTCAGCCGAACAGGCGCTTGGCGATATCGGCCACGTGCTTGCCCTGGAACCGCGCGATCGCCAGCTCGTTGGTCGTGGGCTGGCGCTTGCCGTCGCCGCCCGCGAGCGTCCCGGCGCCATAGGGCGACCCGCCGGTAATCTCATTCATGTTGGTGAGCTCCTGGCACGAATAGGGCACGCCGACGACGATCATGCCTTGGTGCAGCAGCGTGGTGTGGAACGACGTGATGGTCGTCTCCTGGCCGCCGTGCTGGGTGCCGG
>JBQTIS010000008.1:0-6881 GCA_052387895.1 Rhodospirillales bacterium
CCAAGCTAAATTTCTCGTGGGAGGATTGACATGCGGAGGAAGGTTGGCGTTGCTTGTTCCGGCAAAATGCAAGCTCGCGCAAGCTTGGGAGGCGGCGCCTCCAGGCTTTTGGGAACGGCGTCGAAGCTCGGTTTCATCGCCCTTGCCCTGGCGGCAATAGTCTCGCTAAGCGCAGTCCCTGGATTGATGCAAGAGGGCGCGCTTGGTGGCGGAAACTTGGAAGGCAGCGGCACCGGCGAACCAGATGTCCTCATGGGAACGCCCAGCACAATCAGCGGCGCCAAGACCAGTAGCGCCGTCGAAGTCGGTAAAGTGGCGGGAGACTGCCAGAAACACAATTGCGCAATCTTTGATGTTCGCCCGAAATCGGATTTCGCGAAAGCCCACCTGCCCGGCGCGCTGAACATGGATGTGCGTTTTTCCTCCGCCAGAAAAGAATATGTTGTAGCCAATCTATCGGCTCTGGGCACTGACAAGACCAAGCAGATCATCATTTATGGCGCGAATACGAGCGACCAAGCTGCGGCGGCTTTGGTTCGCCAGGCCGTGGCGGAAGGTTTCACCAATGTCATTTGGATGCGCGGCGGATTTTCGGAATGGGTAAAGGCGCGATTACCCACGACGGCTTCCTGACGCTTAGAAGCGTTGCGGAAGACGACCGGATCTGCCACAGCACAACGCGGGCCGCGCGCGACCATTGATGGCGCGCGGATGTGCCAGAGTTCCGCCATGAAACGATCGCGAACTGTTTGCGGCCTTGCGCTTGCCGCCGGGCTTCTCGTCGGGCGCCCTGGGCTGGCCGCGAACCCCGGTGCTCCTCCGCCCGGCGAGTTCGGCGAGTGGCTGGGATGGGGCATCGCGTGCGGGTTTGTCGGCAGCAACGAAGAAACCGTCCGCAAACATCTTCCCGTCGTTTTGCGCGACATGTTGGGCATCAGCTACGAGCCCAAGGAATTCGCTACGTTGCTGAGCAAGATGGGCAATGTAATCTGGCAGGGGCGCAACTCTCCGCACGAGCGCGATGAGTATTGTGGGCAGATGTCCGGCGAGGCAGGCGCCCTCGGCAATATCGGTATGGCGATCGCGAACGTCGCCGCGAGCGGCGGCAAGGCGCCCCCGCCGCCGCAGGCGGCAGCGACTGCCCAAGCACGCCAGCCCGCGCCCGGCTCACCGCCCGCCACGCGTCCAGCGGCGGCAGCCGGGATGTTGACTTCCGCCGATATCCTGCGACTTGCCTTCATTCTGTCCGCCGCCACCACGGCGAAGGATAGCTTGCGGCTCGCCTATCTGTGGCTTGGCACCGCCAAGGCGCGTGGCGAGCCCGAGGCAGCACGGCACCGCGATGCCGTGGCGGGCCGGTTGGACGAAGCCGCGCGTCGCGCCGCCGATGCACAGGCGACGGGATTCCCCGACAACGCGGCGCTGGCAGACGGTATCCGAATCCTGGCCTATGACGATCTGAGCCACGGCAAACCAGCCGACGCCGACGCACTTTATCAACGCTACATAGCCGAAGTGGAATTCGAGGCAGGCAAGGACAGCGTACCCGCAGCCGATGCGATGGCCGACTATGCTGAAATCTTGCGCGCCGGCGGACGGTATGCCGAGGCCAGGCCGTTTCTACATAGGGTCTTGATCATCCTGGAAACCAAGCTCGGCCCCAACGACCGCCGGACGGCGACGGCGGTGAACAATCTAGCCGAGCTTGAGCGCACGCAAGGGCGTTTCGACGCCGCGGAGCAGCTCTACAAACGCGCCATTGCCGCCCTGGAAAAAGCGTTGGGGCAGAACGATCCGGCGCTCGCGGCGCCCCTGGGAAACTTCGCCAACCTGGAACGCATGCGCGGACGCTTCGCCGACGCAGAAAAGCTGTTGAAGCGCGCCTTGGCGATACGCGAACAGAGCATCGGCCCGCAGTATCCCGACGTGGCATCGACCGTGAACAGCCTTGCGGTTCTTGCGGTCGCCCGCGATCGCTACGACGAGGCCGAACCGCTTTACCGTCGCGCGCTGTCGCTACTCGAAGCCGCCTATGGCGACATCCACCCCAATATCGGCGCGACACTCAACAACTTGGCAACGCTCTATCGGCTTCAGGGCAATATCGACCAGGCAGAGCCCTTGTTCGCCCGTGCGGTCATGATCGCCGAAACGACGCGTGGCGCCGAACATCCCGAAACTGCCTCCGCGCTTGCCAATTTGGCGCAGCTCTATCTCGACCGCGGACTTCCTGCGAGAGCCGAGCCGCTATTCCGCCGCAGCCTTGCGGCGCTGGAGAAGGCCTTGGGACCGGACCATCCTGATGTCGCAGCCGCGTACAACAATCTCGCGGCGTTCTATCGCGCCGCCGGGCGAACCGCCGATGGCACCAAGGCGCTGGAACAGTCGATAGCGATTCTCGAACGCAGCGCCGGCCCCGATCACTTGGACACGGCTACGGCGCTGGCGAACCTCGCCTCGTTCGATCTGGCGGCGGAGCGGTACAAGCTGGCCGCCGACAGAATGCGCCGGGTGCACACGATCCGCCAGAAGCTTCTGGGCGGGGACCATCCCGACGTGGTGGGCGCGTTGTACGGCCTTGCGTTGGCCGAACGCGGGCTGGGAAGGCCGGCCCAGGCGCTGGCCGATACGCGCGCCGCGGTCGATGCCCTTGACAAGCGCGGCTCAAGGCTGCGCGACCATAAAGCGAAGGCGTCGACTGCGAGCGCCAAGGACCCGCTCGCCCAGGTCGTGTTGCTGCACCTCGATCTGCTCGCCGGGAACGCCGCCGGCAAGCCCGATCCTGCCATCGTGGCTGAGAGCTTTAAATCTGGTCAAGGCCTGCGCGTCGCGCGCGCATCCTCCGCGGTCGACCGCATGGCCGCGCGCTTCGCCGCGGGCACCGGCGCCCTGGCTACCACGGTCCGTCAGCGCCAGGACGCCATCGAGCGTTGGCGCATAGTGGACGGACTGCTCGTGCGCGAGCTGTCCAAGCCGCACAAGGCGCGCAAGAGTGAAACCACGCTGCGCGGCGAGTTGACGCGCCTGAGCGTCGAGATCGACAAACTGGACCGCGAAATAACCACCCGCTTTCCCGAGTTCGCAGAGCTTTCCGACCCGAAGCCCGTGGGTCTGGCAGACACCCAAGCCCTATTGCGCCCGGGTGAAGTGATCCTGCAATACGCGATCGGCGACGAGAAGGCGTTCTTGTGGGTGGTGCGCGCCAACTCCGCGACCTTTGTGCCCCTCGGCGCCTCGGCAACGGAAATAACCAAGCTCGTCACGTCGCTTCGTACCGCCGTGGATCCGAACACGATACCCGATTTGGGCAACCCGCCGCCGTTCCCCACGGCCGAGGCGCTGAAGCTTTATCGCATCCTCATAGGCCCGGCGGAGCTGCAGCTGGACGGCGCCAAGCATGTGATGATCGTGCTGGACGGGCCGCTGCAGAGCCTGCCGTTCGCTCTGCTCGTCGACGGCGCGGCATCCACCGAACGAACCGAGTGGCTGATCCGCAAATACGCGTTCACGACCCTGCCGGCGATATCCTCGCTGCGCGCCCTGCGCCGGACGGCGAGCGACTCGCGCGCGGCGCAAGGCTTCGTCGGATTCGGCGATCCGGTGCTGGCGCCGGTTGGCAATGCCGCGGTAAGCCGCGGCGCCGCCACTCTGCGCACTACGCCGACCTCGGTGTTCTCGCAAGGCGTCGTGGCCGACGTTAACACGCTGCGCAAGATACCAAGCCTGCCCGAGACGACGCTTGAGCTCCGCGCCATGGCGAAGGCGCTCAATGCCGACGAGAAAACCTCGCTGTTCCTGCGCCAGAGCGCGACCGAACGCCAGGTGCGCTCGATGGACCTCACCAAGTACCGGGTCGTCGCCTTCGCCACACATGGCTTGATGTCGGGCGAATTTCCCGGCGTGGCCGAGCCGGCGCTGATATTGACCCCACCGGCCATCGGCAGCGAACAAGACGACGGGCTGCTGACAGCAAGCGAGATCGCCAAGCTGTCGATGGACGCGGACTGGACCATCCTGTCGGCCTGCAACACGGCTGCGGCCGACGGCACGCCGGGTGCGGAGGGTCTGTCAGGCTTGGCCCGCGCCTTTTTCTATGCCGGAACGCGCGCCCTGCTGGTGTCCCATTGGCCGGTCGAAACGGTTTCCGCCCAGCAGCTGACGACGGGCACGATCGATGCTCTGGTGCGCGACCCGTCAATCGGCCGGGCTGAGGCGCTGCGACGGTCGATGCTGAAGCAGATGGACAACAAGTCCAAACCCCACTTCGCCCATCCGCTGTACTGGGCACCGTTCGTCGTCGTTGGGGAAGGCGGAGCGCCGAAGTAGGATGCGTGAGCACCGGACGCCTTTTAGTCGTTGAGGCAATCTCCTGAATTTTCGCTAAAGTGACGTAGAGTCCTCTAACGAGACGACGGAGCGGACGATGCGAGCAAAGAGGTTTTGGCAAGAACAGGTTTTCGGGCCGCCGAAAACTCATGCAGCCGACGCGAAGCGTCGATGTTCGCATCGGGTCAAAACGCGAACCAAGCAAGCCAGTGTGTTTTCGTCCGCATCAAGACAGAAAACCGACGCATGCTTGACCGAACCATCATTGGAGATGCATCGCTGCGCGCAATGAGAAACTCGCCGCCAATTCCCTCGCGTTTATCAAGCCTGCTTAAATCCGGCCCCGGCCGGCGCCGCATGAGTCCGCGTCCTATCATGTCCACTGGCGAGCAGTCGGCGGCAAAACAGCCCCGCTTGCTTGTGGCCGCGCTTTGGGCGCAAATTCCGTCCCCCTTTCCCCGCCACGAACGAAAGCGCCAAACCCCATGTCCTTTTCCATGTACCAGGCTGCCGTGCCCGCCTTGCTGCAGACGCTGAACGCCACGTCCAAGATACTCGGCAAGGCCGAGGCAGAGGCGGCCCGGCGCAAGATCGACCCGGCGGTGCTGCTGGGCTACCGCCTGGCGCCCGACATGTTTCCGCTGACGCGCCAGGTGCAGCTGGTGACCGACTTCGCCAAGGGCGCGCTCGCGCGCCTGGCCGGCCAGGAGCCGCCGAAATACGAGGATACCGGGAAGACCATCCCCGAGCTGAAGGCGCGCATCGCCAAGACCATCGCCTATGTCGAGAGCTTCAAGCCCGCGGCCCTGGACGGATCGGAATCGCGCGACGTCACCGTGCCGGTCGGCGGCAAGCCCACGGTCCTCAAGGGCCGGGACTATCTGGTGAACGCGGCGCTGCCCAATTTCTATTTCCACGCCACCGCCGCCTACGCCATCCTGCGCCATTGCGGCGTGCAGATCGGCAAGGGCGATTTCCTCAACCGGGGCTGACGCAAGGCGCGCGCGGCCGCATGACGCAGTCGGAATTCACCCTCAACGGCGCGTTCCTTTCGGCCGATCCATCGGGCGCGCTGCTGTGGCCCGAGCGCGCAACCGTGGCCGTGGCCGACCTGCACCTGGAAAAAGGCTCGGGCTTCGCCAGGCAAGGCGCGCTGCTGCCGCCCTACGACTCGGCGGCGACGCTCCGGCGCCTCGAAGCCGTCGTGGCCGCGCTGAAGCCCCGGCGCGTGATCTGCCTGGGGGATTCGTTCCACGACGCCGGCGCCCCGCTGCGCCTTGGCGCCGCCGACGCGCGCGCGGTCGAGGCGCTGACCTCGGCCGTGGAGTGGATCTGGGTCGCCGGCAACCACGACCCCGCGCCGCCGCGGGGCCTGGGCGGGCGGGCCGCGCACGAGGTGGCGCTGGGGCCGCTGGTGTTCCGCCACCAAGCGCGGCCCGGCGCGGCCCCGGGGGAGGTGCGGGGCGAGGTGTCCGGCCATTTCCATCCCAAGGCTTGGGTCGAGACGCGCGGGCGGCGCGTGGCCGGGCGCTGCTTCGCCGAGGACGGCCGGCGGCTGATCCTGCCGGCGTTCGGCGCCTATGCCGGGGGCCTGGACGTGTTCGACCCGGCGATCCGAAAGCTCCTGGGCCGCGCGTTCCGGGTCCACCTGATCGGCCGCGACCGCGTGCACCGCTTCGCCCACGGCCGGATCGCGCGATGAACGCCTCGCGCGCCCGGCCGCGTTAACCAACCCGCCCGAAGCGCCGCGTTGACGCGAGGCGGGGCCGGGCCTAACCTTCGAACCATGAACCGACGCATCGACCGCCGCGGTTTCCTGTGCCTCGGCATCGCCGCCGGCGCGGGCATTGCCGGGATTGCAGCCGGCCGGCGCGCGCGCGCGCTGTCGCTCGAGCCGATGACCGAGGGCGTGAAGCGCAGCTACCTATCGGCCTGCGAGGCGCCGAACCTGCACCAGCAACTGATCGCGGAAATAGACGCGAAACTCGGAGGCGGCGGGTTGACGCGCGAGCAGATCGTGGCGATCAAGACGTCGAACCGCTGCCCGCTCTGCGGCTGCCCGCTGGTCGAGGCCGAGGCCCTTTTGCCCGGCGCGGCCGCGACCAAGAACTGACGCCGACCGGCCCCGTCGCGATGATCCGGGAATCGGGTCCGTGCGCAGCTACCGCGCGGCGCTGATCACCGGCGCGTCGAGCGGCATCGGCGCGGCGTTCGCGCGCGAGCTGCCGCCGGAGACCGACCTGGTGCTGGTGGGGCGCGACGACCGCGCGCTCGACGAGCTGGCCTCGGAGCTGGCCAACATCCGGCGCAAGGTGGTGACGGTCCAGGCCGACCTCGCGACCGACCTGGGGCGCCAGGCGGCGGCCGAGGCGGCCGAGCGCCTGCGCATCGACCTTCTGATCAACAACGCGGGCCTGGGGCATTTCGGGCCCGCCTTCGGCAACCCGCCGGAGCACGAGCGCCAGATGGTCGAGGTCAACGTGCTCACCCCCGTGGTGCTGATCCGGACGCTCTTGCCGGGGATGCTGGAGCGCGCCCATGCCAGCGAAACCCGC
>JBQTIS010000009.1:0-2501 GCA_052387895.1 Rhodospirillales bacterium
TCCGGCGCCCCCCTCACCCCACCCTCTCCCCCACTGTGTGGGGTAGAGGGGACTCTATTTTTGTGTCCCCCTCACCCTGCCGCCCCCCGGCCACAAGCCAAGCCGTTGATCTGAAAGAATCCGTTGACACGCGATCGTGAAATCGCGGGAATACCGGCGCCGTTCGGCCGTTTTGATTTGGGGGATTGGGAGAGCCTGCCGCGATGACCGCAGAAGCCGCCAGGGAATCCGCCCGCGCGCCCGGAAAGCCGGCGCTTTCGGTCGTCGTGCCGATGCGCAACGAGGCCCAGGGCGTCGACGCCTTCATGCGCCGCCTGCTGCCGGCGCTGGACCGCCGCGGCCTCGGCTACGATGGGCTGTGCGTGGACGACGGCAGCGCCGACGCCACCTGGGACGCGCTTTTGGCCTGGCGCGAACGCGCGCCGGCGGTCCGCCTGTTGGCGCTGTCGCGCAACTTCGGCAAGGAGGTCGCGCTGACCGCGGGGCTGGACGCCGCGCGCGGCGAGGCCGTGGTGCTGATCGACGCCGACTTGCAGCATCCGCCCGAGCTGATCGAGCGCTTCGTCGCCAAGTGGCGCGCGGGCTTCGACATGGTCTATGCCCAGCGCCGCGGCCGCGAGAACGAGAGCTGGCTGCGCCGCAACGCCGCGCGGGCGTTCTATCGGGTGTTCCAGCTCCTGGCCGACGTGGAGATCCCCGACGGCGCCGGCGACTTCCGGCTGCTCGACCGCAAGGTGGTGGACGCGCTGAAGGCGATGCCCGAGCGCGCGCGCTTCATGAAGGGGCTCTACGCCTGGGTCGGCTTCCGCCACGCCGGCGTGCCGTTCGATCCCGATCCGCGCGTGAGCGGCCGCAGCGCTTGGCGCCTGGGCCGGCTTTTGCGCTTCGCCGCCGACGGGCTGGTGTCGTTCAGCACCAAGCCCTTGACCGCGGCGGCGTGGCTGGGCGCGGCGCTGGCGGCCACGGCCTTGGCCATGGGCCTGTATTTCCTGTTCCGCACGCTGATTTTGGGCGTGGATTTGCCGGGCTACGCCTCGCTGATCGTCGCGGTGATGGTGCTGGGCGGCGTGCAGCTTTTCTGCCTGGGCCTGTTCGGCGCGTACCTGGGCCGGCTGTACGAGGAGGTCAAGCGCCGGCCGCTCTATATCCTCAGCCGGGCCGAGGGGTTCGAGGCCGAGGCGGCGGACGCGCCCGGCACCCTGCCGCCGCTGTGGGTCGCGGCGTTCGGCAAGCAGGCCGCCAACGACCCGCCGGCCGAGCAGGCGCGCGAGCCGCAACGGGCGCCCGGGCGCCGCCGCGGCGCGGCCGAGTAGCCGCGCGTCTAGTCCTTTTCCAGGCTTTTTCGTGCTAGGGCCTCGTCCTTCGACAGGCTAGGGATGAGGCCATCGATGGACCGCGCCGGCGCCGGCACGTGGCGCGAGTTCTGGAACCGCCGCAACCGGATCTACGTCAACGACCGGCATTTGGCCGCGCATTGCAAGGCCGTCGCCGAGGACATCGTCTACATGCTGCTGGACGAGCCCGGGGCGCGCGTGGACGGCCGGCCCACGGTGCTGGATTTCGGCTGCGGTGAGGCGCTGCGCGCCGATATCGTGGCGTTCCACGCCGCGCGCGTCTTTCTCTACGATGCGTCCGGGCGCACGCGCGCGCGCCTCGAGGCCCGGTTCGCCGCCGAGCCCAAGATCGTCGTGCTGGACGACGCCGGCTTCGCCGCCCTGCCCGAGGGCGCGGCCGACCTGATTTTCGTCAACTCGGTGCTGCAATACCTGGCGCCCGAGGAGTTCGAGCGGCTGCTGGGGCTGTGGTGGCGGCAGTTGAAGCCGCACGGAAGGCTGGTGCTGGCGGACGTGATTCCGCCGGGCGACACGCCGGCCCGGGACGCGCTGGCGCTGCTGAAGTTCGCGCGGCGCGAGGGGTTCTTCCTGGCGGCGCTGGGCGGGCTCGCCGCCACGTTGTTCTCGGACTACCGGCGGCTGCGCCGCGCGCTGGGCCTGACCCGCTATTCCGAGGCCGACATGCTGGCGCGGCTGGACAAGGCGCTCTACGTCGCCAAGCGCCGCTACCGGAACCTGGGCTTCAACCAAGCGCGCATGACCTTCACCGCCGAGCCGGCATGGGCGGCAAATCCCTGAAGCGGCCCAGGCGCAGCCCCGCCGCCGCGAGATCGGCCGGAAACTCCTCGCCCGCCAGATAGTCGTATTCGCCCCGGCGCGGGTCGGTCACGCGGTCGAGCGCGGCCAGCGCGGCGTCGGGATGCCCGGGATGGCACATCACGGCCAAGCCCGGCGGCGGGTCCATGATGAAGCGGCGGAACAGCGCGCGGTAGGGCCGGTTCTCGGTGAAATCGCGCACGCCCGCGAAGCGCCGGTTGGTGCGGATCCCCGCCGCGCCGGCCCGCGCGCGCAGCCCGCTTCCCAGAACGGCTACGGCCGCGGCGCGCGAAACCGCCACGCCGCGCCTAAGGATCGCGCCGAGCGGCTCGGCGCACACGCGCAGCGCCA
>JBQTIS010000010.1:0-15972 GCA_052387895.1 Rhodospirillales bacterium
GATTTCGATCTGCTGCGGCCAGCGCGCGGCGGGCAGAAGCTCTGCCACGTCCAGCGCCGAGGTGCCGAACGCCGGCACCTCGCGCTGCATCCAGGCGACGCCTGGATCGCCCATCAGGTTCAGGCCCACGGCGCCCCGGGGAATCGGGCAGCAATGGCTGTTCTGCACCCACAGCACCACGCGCTCGTCCGCGCGCGGCGCGGGCAGCCCGGCGTAAAGGTCGGACGGCCAGGCATTGGCGTCGTGCGTGCACGACAGCGAGCCCGCGCCGTTCAGGCTGTAGGTGTCGAGCGCGTATTTCACCACGTCGTGGCCGCGCCCGCCGATGACGTGCAGCAGCAACTGGCCGGTGAACTCGGGCAGCTTGAAGCGCGCGCGAAGCTCGCGGCTGTCCAGGCTGAGCCCGGACACGCCATCGGGCAGCGCCTCTTCCCAGGTGGCGATGCGCCGCCCCTCGGCGTCGAACAGCGCCAGCCACAGCCGAACGTTCTTGGCGCCGTAGCCCGCCCAGTAATTGGCCGTGACCAGCCGCGTGTGCAGGCCCGCCTGGTCGCGGAAGAACGCGAAGTTGGTGGCGAAGTTGAGCGGATCGAGATAGCGCTGCGGCACGGTCAGGAATTCCGGCGGCAGCCGCGCTTCGTCCAGGGTCGCCACCTGGGCGCTTGGCGGGATCAGGTGGCGCACATGGTCGACCAAGCGCCCGGCGTCGAACGCGGCCACCAGCACGGCGCACGCCTGGGCCCCTTTGAGGTCGGTGACGGGTTGCGTCGCGTGGCCGAGGCGCGTCTGGCCCAGATCGCCCAGGTCCTGCACGAACACGCCGGCGATCTTGAGCGCGCTCAAATCGTGCAGCGCCGCGACCGTCGGCATGAAGCCCAGCGGATCGTAGACCGCGACCGGCCCGGCTTTGGCGAGCTTCTGGATCAGCGCCGCCATGCGCTCGGCGCCGAGCGGATGGCCCAACGCCTTGAACAGCGCGTTGCCGCCGGTCTGGTTCGAGAAGGTGTCGATGCGCAGCGCCATTCAGGCCGCCCGGCCGTGATCGGCAGCGCCGTTGCGGCGCAGCTTCTTGGCCGCAGCCGACAGCCAGTGCCGGCTCCGCTCCCAGGCGCATTGCACGCGGCTGTCGATCCAGTTGAGTTGGATCGCGCGGCGCTGGCCGACGAAGGTCTTGTGCCCGTGCCAGGCGTTCGGCGTGCAGCGGAACGCCAGCAGCGTGCCCATCTCCGGCGGCACTTCCTCGGCGTAATTCTCCAGGTCGTCCCTGGCGCGCAGCAGTCGCAGCCAGCCGCTGCGCTCCTGCCAGCCGCGATTGAGATAGAGCAGCGCGGTCATCACCTTCCCCGCGCGGTCGTAGTGGATGCGGCCGTCGCGCGGCCCGGTGCGCCCGCGCACGGTCAGAAGCACGGGCAGCGCAAACAGATCGACCGCGAATTTCTCGCCCAAGGCCGCCGCCAGTTCGGGGCCGCGCAGCGCGTCCATCAGTCGGCCGAAGGCGGGACCGTAACGCAGCGACGCCGGAACGTAGCTGCCGGTGTCGTCGATCCTGGGGAAGTCGCGCTCGATCGCCTCGGCCGCTCGGGCCGGAACGAATCCCGGCACCACGACGTACTCGAACGGCTCGCGCTTCAGTCCTGCGGCATTCAATGCGGCGATATCGATGAGGTCCATGCCGGGCTTTGTTTAAGGCCGAAAGCCGGGATTGGCAACGCCGGCCAAGGCGTTAACGGCCGAGCGGATCAGGTAAATCCCAGCCTTTTCCTGGCCTCGGCCGCCGCCTTGGCCGTGTCGTCGAGCGGCGCGTAGCTCCAGCTCTCAAGCCTGCTGGTAAACGGGCGGGTGTAGCCCTCGCGCCAGAGGTCCTCGTGGAAGCGGTCGAACTTGGCCGAACCGCCCTCCAGCATCGCCACGTGCACCGGCTTGCCGGTCGCCAGCGCCTCGCTCACCATGTTCACGGAATCGCAGGTGACGATCGCGGCGTCGGCGAGGCCCAGGAACGCGAAATAGGGGTTGTCGCCGGTTCCGTCCCACACATAGGCGGGCAGGCCCGACAGGCGCTCGCGGATCAGCGCCTCGGCCTCCCGGCCGGTGCGGCGCGAGGCCGAAACCAACAGCCCCGCGCCGTCGCGCTGGCACAATTGGGCAAGCTGGTCAGCGAATTTCGCGGCGAATTCGGGCGTCAGGCGATAAACGCCGTTGTCGCCGCCGATCAGCACCGCCACGCGCGGCCGGGGCAGGTGCGCGAAGCGCTGGGTATACTTGGCCGCGGCCTGGTTCAGCCGCTGGCGCGTCACGCGGTTGACCGCGCCGCGCACGCTCAGCACGTTCGCGCCGTCAAGGCCGTCATGCACCGGCGCCACCACCAGGTCGAAGCCCTTGGCGCCGTATTGCGGGCGCTGCACGTAAATCGCGCGGGTGCGGCCGGCCGACCGGCGGCGGATCGCCAGGGCCGGCCAAATCGACTTCGACCCGCAGGCGACCACGAGGTCGGGCCAGGGCGGCGCGAGCTTGTCGCCGCCCGCCGCCGCCGGGCTCAGCGGCGCCAGCCAGAACAGCGGCGACAGGTAATACCGGCTTCCGCGCGGACGCACGGTTTTCAAGACCGGCTCGAATCCCATCGCCTCGGCGAGGCCCAGGGCCTGGTTCACCATCCCCACGCCGCCATCGGTCAGAACCCAGCAGGTCGCGTTTTGCCGCGCAGCCATCGCCCCGTTGTTCCGCCCCGTTGCAATTCGGCCCGCGCTGTGGCACTTCGCCGCGCGGAATGGCCCGGTTCAAGACCCTCGACGATTTCGCCGTCGCCGGCAAGCGCGTGGTGCTGCGCGCCGACCTCAACGTGCCGATGCGCGACGGCAAGGTCGCCGACCCCACGCGCATCGAGCGGTTGGCCCCCACGATCCGCGAGCTGGCCGAAAAGGGCGCGCGCGTCGCGGTGATCTCGCATTTCGACCGGCCCCAGGGCAAGGTCGTGCCCTCTATGTCGCTGCGGCCTTTGGCCGATGCTCTCGGCAAATTCCTGGGCAAGCGAGTGGCCTTCGCCGAGGATTGCGTCGGCCCCGCGGCCCAAGCCGCGGTCGCCGGTTTGAAGAACGGCGAGGTGGCGCTGCTGGAGAATTTGCGGTTTCACGCCGGCGAGGAGCGCAACGACGCGGGCTTCGCCAGGGAGCTCGCTTCGCTCGGCGATCTCTATGTCAACGACGCGTTCTCCTGCGCCCACCGCGCGCACGCCTCGACCGCGGCGATCGCGGCGCTGCTGCCCGCGGCGGCCGGGCGGCTGATGCAGGAAGAGCTCGAGCATCTTGCCCGCGCGCTGGAAAATCCGGCGCGGCCGGTGATGGCGCTGGTGGGCGGCGCCAAGATTTCCACCAAGCTCGACCTGCTGGGAAATCTCGTCGCCCGGGTTGACAAGCTCGCGATCGGCGGAGGGATGGCCAACACCTTTTTGAACGCGCAAGGCGTGGGCGTCGGCAAGAGCTTGTGCGAGAGGGATCTGGCCGAAACCGCGCGCAAGATTCTCGCCGCGGCGAAGCAGCGGGGCTGCGCCATGCTGCTGCCGGTGGACGCGGTGGTCGCGCCCGAGTTCAAGGCGGGCGCGCCGGCCTCGGCGGTCGCCATCGCCGCCGTTCCAGCCGGCACGATGATCCTCGACCTCGGACCTAAGACCGTGGCGCTTTTGAGGCGCGCGGTCGAGGCATGCAAGACGGCGGTGTGGAACGGGCCTTTGGGCGCGTTCGAGGTCAAGCCTTTTGACAAAGGCACCAATGAAGTCGCGCGCCACGTCGCCGATCTGTCGCGGGCCGGCCGGCTGCTCAGCGTCGCCGGCGGCGGCGATACGGTGGCGGCATTGCGCGCCGCGGGCGTCGCGGAACAATTCTCCTACGTCTCCACCGCCGGCGGAGCGTTCCTGGAATGGCTCGAGGGCAAGGAGCTGCCGGGCGTGAAGGCGCTGAGCGCCCCGCGTTAGCCGCACCACCCCATCCGCGCCTTGCCGTCATAGGGCCGCGCCAGGCGCCGGGCCAACAGCGCGCCGGCCAGGTCGGTGCCGTCCCTGGCCGCCACCCGCGCCAATACGCGCCCGCCGTATTTGTCGTAGCGGATCTCGCTCAAGGTCACCTCGCCCAGCGCCGCGAGCGCGGCCAGCGTCTCGCGCGCGGCCAGGGCTGCCTCGCGCTCGGCGGCGCATTTGCCTTTGAGCTCCGGCGCATCGATGCCGACCAGGCGCACCAGGATGTCCACGTCCTGCCCCAGCCAGATGCGCGCCTGCACCGCCAGCGTGTCGCCGTCGATCACCTGCAGCACCCGCGCGCGCACCGGGCCTGACAGCGTTTCGGCGGCGCGCGTGGCGTGGCCGTATAGGGCTGCCGCGAACCCCGCGAGCGCCAACCACAACGCCGAATGCAGCAAAACGCGCTCGACACGCATTGCGATTACCTACCACCGGAAAGAAGACTAATTGTCCCGGCGGCGAGTCTATCGCACCCTGTGGAACATAACAAGAACGAGATTTGGAAACGAGCTGCCGCGCCTAGAAATCACTGATGCGTCCCTTGCGCTCCCAGTCTCCGTAGCGTGTGGGTTCGGGGCCGCTTGGTCCGCCGGCTTCCTTGACCCGGGGTTGCTGGACCCCGGGCGCCGGCGCCTTCGGCTTGGCCGCCGGCGCGGCGGGTTTGGACGCGAGAGCTTTTGGCGCGGGCGCGGCGGCGGGCTGGTCGCTTGGCTTGTCCGTCATGGCGCCATTATGGCCCGGGTCGTCTTGGGATGAAATTTCCGTAATTCGTCGCGCCAGGATTGATCCGGGCTTTGCTATCCTTACCTAGATGGCGGTTCCGGGCGGCAATCTCCGGAACGTGCGGGGCAGGGACCATGAACTATCTCAAGACTGGCATGCTGCTGGCGGCGCTGACCGCCTTCTTCCTGGCCGTGGGTTACGCGCTCGGCGGAGAGGGCGGCATGCTGATGGCGCTGTTGTTCGCCGGCGGCATGAACCTGTTCGCGTACTGGAACGCGGACAAGATGGTGCTGTCGATGTACCGCGCGCAGCCCGTGGACGCCCATGCCGCGCCCGAGTTCTACGGCATCGTGGCCGAACTCGCGCACCGCGCCGGGCTGCCGATGCCCAAGGTCTACCTGATCGAGGAAGACCAGCCCAACGCGTTCGCCACCGGCCGCAATCCCGAGAACGCCTCGGTCGCGGCCACCACCGGGCTGTTGCGCCTGCTCGACCGCGACGAGATCGCGGGGGTGATGGCGCACGAGCTGGCGCATGTCAGGAACCGCGATACGCTGATCATGACGATCACCGCCACCATCGCCGGCGCGATCGGCATGCTGGCCAACTTCGCCATGTTCTTCGGCTATTCGCGCGACGAGCGCGGCGGCAATCCGCTGGGCTTCGTCGGCATGATACTGGCCATGATCGTGGCGCCGCTCGCCGCCGCGCTGGTGCAGATGGCGATCAGCCGCACGCGCGAATACTCGGCCGACCGCATCGGCGGCCAGATCGCGGGCAACCCGCTGGCGCTGGCCTCGGCCTTGAAAAAGATCGAGCACTACGTCCATCAGTCGCCAAGCGAGGCGGCCGAGCGCAACCCGGCGACCGCGCATCTTTTCATCGTCAATCCGCTATCGGGCGAGCGCATGGACAACTTGTTCTCGACCCATCCCGCGACCGACAACCGCGTGGCGGCCCTCGGCGAGTTGGCGCGCGAGATGGGCGTCTTGGGAGCGGCCCCCGACCTGCCCGAGATGGCCGCATCTCCGGCGCATCCGCACGGTTCCACGGTATCGCGCTGGCGGCGCGGGTCTGTCCCTTCCAGCGGCCGTCTGCGCCGTCCCTGGGGATGACGCAGGACGCCAGGCGCGCCGCTTCCGCACCGGCCGATTCAGGGATTTCCGCCCGCGCCGTGGCGCTCGACATGGTTTCGGGCGTCTTGAGACGCGGCCGGGCGATGGACGAGGAGCCCTGCGGTTTCAGCGCGCTCGTAGCGCGCGACCGCGCCTTCGCCCGCGCCATCGCGGCCATGACGCTGCGGCGCCTCGGCCAGATCGACGACCTGATCGCGGCTTGCGTCGAGCGCGCGAGTCCCGCGCGCGACGGAATCGTGCACGACATCCTGCGCATCGCGGTGGCGCAGCTCGTGTTCCTGGGCACCGCGGCGCACGCGGCGGTCGGCACGGCGGTCGATCTCGCGGGAAGGCGCGGCAAGCCGCGTTACGCGGGCCTGGTCAACGCGGTGCTGCGGCGCCTGGCGCGCGAGGGCGCGGCGACGCTGGGCCGGCACGACGAAGCCCGGCTCAACACCCCCGATGCGTTCTGGCGGAGCTGGGCGGCGACCTACGGCGAGGACACCGCGCGTAAAATCGCCCGGGCGCATCTCAAAGAACCGCCGCTCGATCTCACGGTCAAGTCCGACGCCGAGGCCTGGGCCGCCAAGCTGGAGGCCGAGCTTCTGCCCACGGGCACGCTGCGCCGCAAGCCGGGTGGCGCCGTCGCCGATCTTCCGGGCTTTGCCGAGGGCGCGTGGTGGGTGCAGGACGCCGCCGCCGCGCTGCCGGCGAAGCTCCTGGGCAATATCCGCGGCAAGCCCGCGATCGACCTGTGCGCCGCGCCCGGCGGCAAGACCATGCAGCTCGCGGCGATGGGCGCGCGGGTGACCGCGGTCGACATCTCGTCCAAGCGCCTGGAGCGGGTGAAGCAGAACCTGGCGCGCACCGGGCTCGACGCCGCGCTGGTCGCGGCCGACGCTACGTCCTGGCGCCCGTTAGCGCCCGCGCCGTTCGTGCTGCTGGACGCGCCCTGCACCGCCACCGGCACGATCCGCCGCCATCCCGACATCCAGCGCTTGAAGACCCAGGCGGATATCGACCGTCTGGCCCGGACCCAGGACCGGCTCTTGGCCAACGCCGCCGGCATGTTGGCCGGGGGCGGGGTGCTGGTTTACGCCGTTTGCTCGCTCGAGCCCGCGGAAGGCCCGGCGCGCGTCGAAGCCTTGCTCGAGGCCGCGCCAAGCCTGCGCCGCATGCCGATCCTCACCAGCGAGGTCACAGGCCTGCGCGAGGCGATAACGCCGGGCGGCGATCTGCGCACGCTGCCCTGCCACTGGACCGACCGGGGCGGGATCGACGGGTTCTACGCCGCGCGGCTGCGGCGCGCCGATTGAATCGGGCGGTTGAACCGGACTACTGCACCTTGGTGTAGACCAGGGTGCAGTCGCGGTCGCCGTGCTTGCCGGTGGCGGTGAAGCGGCCCGCCTCTTCTTTGCCCTGCATGTCGATGGTGTAGCCGCGGCCCATGCGCATGCTTTCGCCGTTGCCGTTGATCACCACCTTGCCGCCGGGCGCGATCGTGCCTTGGAACTGCTCGCTGATGCTCTGGGCCTCGAACCTGCCGCTGAGGCGCCCGGCCTTGACCACGAAAATGCGGTCGCGCGAGGAGAACGGGCCGCCGCCCGAGCGCTGCGACAGCGTGCAGTTGTAGGTGCCGTGCCAGATGCCGTCGACGCCGCCGGGCGCGGCGGGCCGTGCGGCCGGCGCTGCAGCTGGCGCCAACGCGATCTGGCTCGTGGCTTCCGGCATCGCTTCGAGTCGGAACTTGGCGGTCGCCGCGTAGTAGCCCAGGGGATAGCGCTCCAGGTATTCGCGCAAGCCCGCACGGTCGCCCGCGTTTCCGACCCGCGCCCAAAGCGCGTCTTCGCTTTCCCCGGCCGGCGGCGCGGGTTTCGCTGCTGCGGGCGCTTGCGACGGCGCCGCAGGGGCGGAGACGGACGCGGCGGCGGTCGGCGGCTTCGGCGGCGGCTTTTTCAGCGTGGCCAGTTTGAACCGCGCCGCCTCAGCGTTGACGCCGTTCGGATACTTCTCCAGGAAGGCCTGTATGATGTCGGGATCGCTCGATCCCTTCACGAGGTCCCACACCGCCTCTTCTTTGGCCGCAGCCGAGGGTTGCGGCGGCGGAGCCAGCGCGGCTTGGCGCAGCTTGGTTTCGGCCGAGCGGATCTTGGCGCGCGCCAGACCCGCAAAAGTGCCGCTGGGATAGCGTTCGAGGTAGGCGTTCAGCACCACCGCGTCATCGGTGTCCTTGACCGACTGCCAGAACAGCATCTCCTTGTCGGCCTCGCTCGGCCCCGGCGGCGGAGCAACGACCTTCGCTGGCTCGATGAAATAGAAGCTGCCGGTCAGCGACGAGGCCTCCCACGGCGTCTGCGCGTCGTTGGTTGCGCGCGACACCTCTACGCGCACGCGCTTGAACACGTCCTCGATCGGCAGGCCCGCGGTTTTGATCGCGCCCAGAAGTTTCGCGGTGTAGATGCCGTTGGCGCCATCGCCGTCCGCCGCCACCGTGCCCGGGGCGGTCGCGTAGGCGATCAGCGTGCCCTTGGGCGCGTTGATCTGGGCCAGGCCGCCGGCGCGGCCGCGGAAGCGCCGTTCGAACGGATTGTTGCGGCCGGCGTCCAGCACCAGCAGGTTCACGTCGCTGTTGCTCGCTGCCATCTGGTCGAGCACCAGATCGACGTCGAGCGCCTCCAACCGTGTCCGCGCCTCCGAGGTGATGGCGGCGTCGACCGGCACCAGGAAGTTGCGTCCGTTCACCTGCATGCCGTGGCCGGCGAAATAGAACAGCGCGATCGAGCCGGCGCCGAGCAGCTCGCCGAACTCGCCGACCGCGCGTTCCATCTGCTGCTTGGTGGCGTTCTCACGGGCGATGACGTGGAAGCCGACCTGGCGCAGCGTCTCGGCCATGGCGCGGGCGTCGTTGACCGGGTTCTTCAGCGCCCCGCCTTCCTTGTAGGCCCCGTTGCCGATCACCAGTGCGACGCGCTTGGGCGCCTGGGCGCCCGCCGCGCCGGTGTAAAGCGCCAGCCCGGCCGACAGCGCCGCGGCGAAGGTCAAAAGTCGCATCAAGGGGCTCAGCATCGGCCGTCAACCCCGGTTGGTCGCGGGCCCAAGCATAGGAACCGCCTGGGCCGGGGGCAAGCGGCGGCCGGCCTTTGCCGCCAACGGCTTGCTGGCGGGATTCCGCAATGTTACCTAAGCCCCATGCAGCAGCCCGTCCGCATCGCCTCTTCCATCCTGTCGGCCGATTTCGCGCGCCTGGGCGAGGAGCTGCGCGCGGTCGATCGGGCCGGGGCCGACTACATCCATGTCGACGTGATGGACGGGCACTTCGTCCCCAATCTTACGATTGGGCCTGGGGTGGTGAAGGCGCTGCGCCCGCACAGCAAGAAGATCTTCGACGTGCACCTGATGATCGCGCCGGTCGACGCCTATGTTCCGGCCTTCGCCGAGGCCGGGGCCGACATCATCACCGTGCATCCGGAATCCGGGCCGCATCTGCATCGCACGATCCACATGATCCGCCAGCTCGGCAAGAAGCCGGGCGTGTCGCTCAATCCCTCGACGCCGGTCTCCGCGGTCGAGCACGTGCTCGACGACGTCGACATGGTGCTGGTGATGAGCGTCAATCCCGGCTTCAGCGGCCAAAGCTTCATTCCTTCGGCGTTGGACAAGCTCAAGTCCCTGCGGCGCATGATCGACGCCGCGGGCAGGAGGATCGACCTGTCGATCGACGGCGGCATCACCGCCGAAACCGCGCCCCGGGCGGTCAAGGCCGGGGCCGACGTGCTGGTGGCGGGCACCGCAACCTTCGCCGGCGGCGAGTCCGCCTACGCCGCCAACATCCGCCGGCTGCGCGGCGGCTGACGCCGGGCAGCGGACCCATTCCCATGGCGTTGACCCTGGGCGGGCGTCCGGTCGGCCAACAACTGTCGCAGGCTTGGTACCGGCTGCGCCTGCCGCTGTTCGCCAGCCCGCTCTACCGCGCCATGCTCGGCGGCCCGCCGGCGTTCCAGCTCGCGGTGGCGCCGCCCGATCCCTGGCCCGGCGACGCCGACCGGGGCGCGTCGATCCTCGCCGGCACGTTTCCCCTGGCGCACGAGGTCTTAAGCGCCCAGGGCGAGCTGATCTGGGACAAGCCGGGCGCCTCGCGCGAATGGCTGGACGAACTGCACTCGTTCGGCTGGCTCTCGGATCTGCGCACGCTCGGCGGCGGGGCGGCGCGGCGACGCGCCCGCGAACTGGTGGCGGGCTGGTGCCGGCGCTATCGCTGGTGGGACGCGGCGTACTGGCGACCGGGCGTGCTGGCGCATCGCGTCGCCGCCTGGCTCGGGCACTACGAGTTCTTCGCCGCGTCGGCCGACGACGAGCTGCGCGCGCGCTTCTTCCGCGCCCTGCTGCGCCAACTCCGGCATCTCGACCGCGTCGCCGACGCCGCGCCCGATCCGATCGACCGGCTGGCGGCGGCCAAGGCCCTGGCCATGGCCGGCATCGCGCTGCCCGATGACGCGCCGCGGCTCAGCGCGGGCCTGAGGCGCCTTGAGAAGATCCTGACGAACGATTTCCTCGCCGATGGCGGCCACGCCTCGCGCTCGCCCCTGGGCCAGGTCAAGGCGCTGCGCCACCTCGTGGATATCCGCGCGGCGCTGGGCGCGGCGAATCGGAGCATTCCCGACGCGCTGCAATCCCAGATCGAGGCGCTCGCCGCCGCGGTTCGGTTCTTGCGCCACGGCGACGGCGGCCTGGCGCTGTTCAACGGCGCCAACGAAGGCGAGAACTGGCTGATCGACACGCTTTTGGCCCATGCCGTGCCGCGCGCGGCGCTGCCGCCGCGGCTCGCGTCGTCGGGCTATGAAAGGCTGCAGGCCGGGCGCAGCGTCGCGATCATGGACGTGGGCGGCCCGCCGCCGCCAGGCTTCGACGCCGATGCCCATGCCGGCGCGCTTTCGTTCGAACTATCGATCGGCAAGGAGCGCCTGATCGTCAACACCGGCGCCGCGATCGGGCCCGACGCCCAGCGCCGCCTCAAGCAGCGCGGAACCGCCGCCCATTCCACGGTCGTGGTCGCCGACAGCGACAGCGCCCCGCTCGGCCAATCCGGCCGCTTCGCCCGCGAGCCGGGGATCGTGTCGGCGCAGCGCGAGGAGCGCGACGGCGCGGCGCTGATCGACGCGCGCCACGATCTCTACCTCAAGCGCTTCGGCTTGCGGCACCGCCGCCGGCTCTACATGGCGCCGGGCGGCGAGGACGTGCGCGGCGAGGACACGCTCGACGGCCCGGCCGATGTGGATTTCGCGGCGCAGTTCCATCTCCATCCCGGCGTCGACGCAACGCTGCTGCAGGGCGGAAGCGCGGCGTTGCTGCGCCTGCCCGGCGGCGCGGGATGGCGGATGCGCGGCGCCGGCGCCGCCATGGCGCTGGCCGAATCGGTCTATTTCGGCGACGGCGGCGAGATGAAACGCAGCCACCGGCTCGTGCTGTCGGGCAAGACGGGCGAAGGCGGCGAAACCGTGGTCAAATGGGCCTTGCAGCGCGAGGCCCGGCCGCGCGAAGCCAAGCCGCGCGAGGCCGGGAAACCGTGAGCGCTTCATGACCTTCGTTACGGCCGTTCTGATCGCGCTGGGCGCCGGGCTGGCATCGGGGCTCGGCGCGTGGCGGCTGATCCACGCGCTCGGCGCCCGGGGCGTGCTCGACCGCCCGAACGAGCGCTCGAGCCATGACCGGCCCACGCCGCGCGGCGGCGGTATCGCCGTGGTGGGCGCGGTGCTGCTGGGCTGGACCGCCGTCGCGCTCGGCGCCGGCGCGCTCGACCGGCACTGGATCGCGTTCGCCGCCGCCCTCGGCCTCGCCATGCTGTCCTGGCGCGACGACCGCCGAGGCCTTCCCGTGCATGTGCGCCTCATGGGCCACGCCGTGGCGGTGGTCGCGGCGTTGTGGTCGATGCCGGGCATCGGCGGCCTGTTCGGCGCGTGGCTGCCGGCGTGGCTCGGCTTCCTCGTCCTCGCGCTGGCCTGGCTGTGGTTCGTCAACCTGTTCAATTTCATGGACGGCATCGACGGGCTTGCCGGCGGCGAGGCGCTGTCGATCGGCCTGGGGGTGGCCGCGGTCGCGGCGTTCGCGGGCCTCGATGCCTCGCTCGGCGCGATGGGCGGCGTGGCGGCGGCGGCGGCCCTGGGATTCCTCTTGTGGAACTGGCACCCCGCGCGGATTTTCCTCGGCGACGTCGGCAGCGTGCCGCTGGGCTTCATCTTCGGCTATCTGCTGCTGCGCCTGGCCGAGGCCGGGCAGTGGGCGGCGGCGCTGATCCTGCCGCTCTATTTCCTCGCCGACGCCACGGTCACGCTCGCGGGGCGCGCGCTCCGCGGCCGGCGGGTATGGCAGGCGCACAAGGAGCATTTCTATCAACGCGCCGTGGCCCATGGCATGAGCCATGCCCGGGTCGCGGCGCTGGCGCTCGCCGCCAACGCGGCGCAGATCGGCTCGGCGGTCGTGGCAACCGCCGGTCTCCGCAGGGTCGGCCATTCCGCCGCCGCCGCCGCGGTCGGGGTGACGCTCTGGATCCTTGCGCGGGCATGAGCGGCAGCGGCGACGCCACGGCCGTTACCGGCGCGAACGGTTTCGTCGGCGCGGCGTTGTGCCGGGCGCTGCTGGCGCGGGGCGAGCAAGTCGTCGGCATCGTGCGCGACCCCGGCGCCGGCCTGCCCAAGGGCGTTGAGCGCCGCATCGTGCCGGCCATCGGCCCGGATACCGACTGGTCGGCGGCCTTGGCCGGGGTCGGGCGGGTGGTGCATCTCGCCGCCCGCGTACATGTGCCATGGGACGGGGCCGCTGACGCCCTTGCCGAATTCCGCCAGGTTAATACGTACGGCACCGAATCCCTGGCGCGCGAGGCCGCTGCGCAACGCATCGCGCGGTTCGTTTTTATCAGCACGATCAAGGTCTTGGGCGACGGCAAAGCAGACGGAACGCCGTATATGGACGACGATGCGCCGGCGCCCACGGACGCCTATGGCCGGTCCAAGGCCGAGGCCGAACAAGTCCTGGATGCAATCGCCGCCTCGTCGGGTATGGCCGCCACCGTGCTGCGCCCACCCCTGCTGTACGGGCCGGGCATACGGGCGAATTTTCTAACCCTGTTAAGAGCTTGCGACAGCCCGTACCCGCTGCCGCTGGGCGGTATCGACAATCGCCGCAGCCTTTTGGGCCTGGACAACCTGGTCTCGGCGATCCTCCTTTGCCTCGATTATCCCGCCGCTGCCGGCCGGAAATTCCTGGTCCGGGACGGCGAGGATCTGTCCACGCCAGGGCTGGCGGCCAGGTTGAGAAAGGCGCTGGGCCGGCCCGAGCGGATCGTCGCCGCCCCCGTGGGCCTGCTGAACGCTCTCGGGCGCTTCGCGATCTTCCGGCCGGCCGTGCAGCGCGTCGCCGGGTCGCTTACGGCCGACGACGCGGGCATCCGCACCCTGGGCTGGCTTCCGCCGCTCACGGTCGATCAAGGCCTGGCGCAAGTCGCTGCATGGTGGCGCGCCAGGTAAGGCCGGGGAGGGCGGGGCGGCGCGCTGCACCCGACCCGGCCCCTGTGCTATAGCTGGCGTCATCGCCCTTCAGCGCATAGGACGCACGCGGTCGTCATGGCGGACCAGTCCCAACGGCCCTTCTGGCGCCTGAGCCGCGCCGGCGTCGCCTATGGCCACGACCTGGTGATGGCGGCGGCCTCGTTCCCGCTCGCGCTCTACCTGCGCGTCGGCGACGACATGCTCGACCTGCCGGGCCTCGAGCGGGTGCTGACGGAAACCGCGATGTTCACGCTGATCGCCGCGGCCGTGTTCTGGACCATGGGGCTCTATCGCGGCATCTGGCGCTACGCCTCGCTCAACGATCTGTGGGCGATCACGCGCGCGGTCACCGTGGCGGTGGCGGCTTTCGTGGCGGCCGATTTCGTCGCCACGAGGCTCGAGGGCCTGCCGCGCTCGACGCCCGCGATCATGTGGCTGGTGCTGGTGTTCCTGCTCGGCGGCCCGCGTTTCGCCTATCGCGTGTTCAAGGACCAGCATCTGGGGCACCTCCTCGAAGCCGTCAACCCGCGCATCCCCGTGCTGCTGATTGGCGCCGGCGACGCGGCCGAAACGTTCATCCGCGACATGAACCGCAACGTGAACGCGCCCTATCGCGTGGTCGGCGTGGTCGACATGAAGGAAAGCCGCGTCGGCAGGCGCATCCACGACGTCGATATCCTGGGCGACGTGGACGCGATCCCCGGCATCGTGGCGCAACTCGCCCGTCGCCGCCGGCGGCCGCAACGGCTGATCGTGACGCGGCCCGACATCGGGCCGGAGCGGCTGCGCGCGCTGCTCGACCTCGCCGACCAGCACGGCATGACTCTGGCGCGGCTGCCGCGGCTGACCGAATTCAAGGCCGGCGCGCCCGAGCCGGGCGCCAAGCTCGAGCCGCGCCCGATCGACATCGAGGACCTCTTGGGCCGGCCGCGCCGGGTGCTCGACCGCGCCGCCATGCAGGCGTTGGTCAAGGGCAAGCGCGTGCTGGTCACCGGCGCCGGCGGAACCATCGGCGCCGAGCTGGCGCGCCAGATCGCCGCCTTTGGCCCCGCGCAACTTTCGCTGATCGACAATAGCGAGTTCGCGCTCTATACGATCGACCTGGAGCTGGCCGAGAGCTTTCCAGGCATCGAGCGCGAGGCGGCGCTGGCCGACCTGCGCGACCGCGCGCGGGTCGACCAGGCGCTGGGCGCGCTTGGGCCCGAGTTGGTGTTCCACGCCGCGGCGCTGAAGCACGTGCCGATGGTCGAAGCCAACCCCGAGGAAGCGGTGCTGACCAACACCCTGGGCACGCGCCACCTGGCCGATGCCTGTCGCAAGCAGGGCGTCCAGGCGATGGTGATGATCTCGACCGACAAGGCGGTCGATCCCACCAGCGTCATGGGCGCCACCAAGCGCCTGGCCGAAAGCTATTGCCAGGCGCTCGACCGCGTCGAGCGCTCGCGGGACGGCGGCACGCGGTTCATGACCGTGCGGTTCGGCAACGTGCTGGGCTCGTCGGGCTCGGTCGTGCCGCTATTCCAGCGCCAGATCGCCGCGGGCGGGCCGCTCACCGTCACGCATCCCGACGCGGTGCGCTATTTCATGACCGTGCGCGAGGCGGTCGAGTTGGTGCTCGAAGCTTCGGCGCTCGGCGCCAACGATCCGGCCGAGCCGGGCCGCATCTTCGTGCTTGACATGGGCGAGCCGGTGAAGGTGGTGGACTTGGCGCGCCAGATGATAAGGCTCGCCGGCTTCAAGCCCGACCGCGACATCAAGATCGAGTACACGGGCCTGAGACCCGGCGAGAAGCTGTCGGAATCGCTGTTGCACCCGAACGAGCCGCTCGAGCCCACGCGCTACAGCGGCATCCTGTTCGCAAGCCCGCGCGTCACCGACCACGCCGTGCTGGCCCGCGCCTTGGATGAGCTGATGGAAAGCGCCCAAAGCCGGCGCGGCCGGCGCACGCTCGATCTGCTGCAACGCCTGGTTCCCGAATACCGGCCCGACGCCGACCGCGTGCGCCTGGCCGCCGCCCGTTGATCCGCGTGCAAGAGCGACAAGCAATCAGGCAATGACTTCTCCCGATCTTGTCCCCATCCGCCGCGCCATCCTTTCCGTCCACGACAAGACCGGCCTGGCCGAGCTGGCGAAGTTTCTGGCGGGCCAAGGCGTCGAGCTGGTCTCGACCGGCGGCACGGCGGCGGCGCTCAAGTCCGACGGCCTGAAGGTACGCGACGCGGCCGAGTTGACCGGTTTTCCCGAGTTGCTGGACGGGCGGGTCAAGACGCTGCACCCGAAAATCCACGGCGGCCTGTTGGGCCGGCGCGACAAGAAGGATCACGTCGCGGCGATGCGGGCGCACGGCATCGCGCCGATCGATCTGCTGGTGTCGAATCTCTATCCGTTCGAGGCGACGATCGCGCGCGGCGCTTCGTTCGACGACTGCATCGAGAACGTCGACATTGGCGGCCCGGCGCTGATCCGCGCGGCGGCCAAGAACCACGATTTCGTCGCGGTGCTGACCGATCCTTCGGATTACGGCGCGCTGGTCGCGGAGATGCAGGCGAACAAGGGCGCGACCACGCTCGCGCTGCGCCGCCGGCTG
>JBQTIS010000011.1:0-2772 GCA_052387895.1 Rhodospirillales bacterium
ATCGCGGATAACCTATATACGCCAGTTGGTTAAACATGTAAAGTCAAACTGACCCAGTACCCAGGTTTTGAAGAAATCTGTATCGCACATGACAATACTATACTGATACCTAGATTTTAATACAATACTATTCGTCCTATGGAAAGCCGTCTTGACAAGCCCCCATCTTGACAAATCCGGGCGGCGGGCGGGGAATGCGCGGAACGGCGAACCGATCCGATCACGGCGACGGCAGAGGAGGCGTCATGGTTGCGCTCACCCCCGACATTCGCGGCCAGGAGAATCTGCCGGGCACCGCGTCGCGCCCGGTTCCGGTCGACAGCCTGCCCTGGCATCCCACGGCCTTTCCCGGAATCGAACAGAAGGTCCTGCTGCGCGACGAGGAGCGGGGATTGCAAACCTTGCTGATCCGCATGGCGCCGGGAGCGCGCCTGCCGCTTCACGAGCATGCCGACGTCGAGCAGACCTACGTGCTGGAAGGCAGCCTGGCGGACGACGAGGGCAACGACATCACCGCCGGAAACTTCATCTGGCGGCCGAAAGGGCACCGCCACGTCGCCTGGTCGCCCCGGGGAGCGCTGGTGATCGGCGTGTTCTTGAAGCCGAACGTGTTCCTGGAAGAACGCGCCGGCGGCTAGGCCGGTTCACAGCCCCAGCAGCTCGGCCGCGGACAGCACCCGCCACAGGTTCTTGATCTCGTTCTTGCCCAGCTCGAAATCCGGCTTGACGCCGGCCGGCGGGTTGAACTGGCGCAGCACCACCTTGTCCGCCGTGCGGCGCAGCAAACGCTTTATATAGCAGGGACCGGCGGCGTCGCCGGCCTTGGGGACCATCTCGACCACGACATCGCACCCCGGCGTCGGCGGCCGGCTGGGATTGACGAAGATCAGGTCGCCCGCCTCGAACCGCGGCGACATGGAATCGCCGTGGACATAGAGCGCGAACACCGAGGCGGCGCCGACCAGCCCGGGCGGGCGGCGCACCAAGTCCACGACATCGCCGTTGAACGTGAAATCGCCGTCGTCGCCGCCCACCGCGGTGCCGCGCACCGGCACGTCGCGTTTCATGGCGGCTACGGCGCGCAGCGCGACGCCGGCGGACAGATCGACATCCGGCCCGCCCGGACTCGGCGGCGGCTCGAACGGAGTCATGGGCCCGGAGGAGGCGCGGCGCCCGGCCCGGGGCTCGCCTTCGTTGGCGAACAGCCACAGCCAGCTTACCCCCAGTTTCTGCGCGAGAAAGCGGGCGGCGTCCTCCGGCAGATTGCGCGTGCCGTTCTCGTAGGCGCGGTAGGTGACCTCGGAGATTCCGGCGGCGCGCGCGAACGTGGCGGCGCTGGCGTAGCCGGCGGCCTGGCGGGCCCAACGCAGGCGCTGCGATTTTGCGTTCATCGCCGGACACGCTAGCGCCATTTCTCCGCTCTGTCAACGCAAATTGTATTGCATTGGTTAGATATATCTCGTATCATACGGCCCAGCTCAGTGAGGCGTCTGAATCGCCTGGGGCGGAGCCGGCGACGAGCCAGGGCAAAGCCTAACGGCATGGAAAAAGAAATAATACAATAAAACAATGACTTTATAAGGGTTCCGAGACGGCGAAGGAGGCGGCGGGGGTGGAGCGCGGAGTCGTATCGACAGTATCGGGTAGGATCGGCCGGCGGCCCGCTTTTCGCGTGAATGGATCGAGGCGTCGCAGAGGGGCGCCGCCGGCCCATGGGCGTCTGTACGCGGTCCTGGTGGCCGCGGCGGAGGCGGGCGCGCCGTGCCCGAGCAATCCGGCGCTTCGCGACCTGGCCGGCCTTGGCCGCGAGTCGGAGGTGACGACGGTTCTGCGCGTGCTGCGGGCCAGGGGCGCGATCGCGGTGGAGTGGCGCGCGCCGGCGCCCGGCGCGCGACGGATCGCGATCGTCGGCCGCGGCGTGCGGACGGGATGGAGCCGGCATGGACCGCAGCGCGGCGGCCATCAGGCGATCCCCGCCGACGGCGCCAAGGCGATGGGCCTCGCGCTGGGACCGAACCGGCGGTTCGCCGACGTGACGCGGGCGGAGGCGCGCGCCATCGCCGCGCGTTCGCCCGCCGATCGCGGGCCGCCGCGGTCGCCGCAAGGGTCCTCGCCCGTCGCCTGCGCGCTGGCGGATCTGCGCGGCAATCCCGAGTTCGACGAGGAGTGAGGAAGCGGCGATGGAAGCAGGATCGGCGGGGCGGCGCCTGGTGACGAAGCAGCGGCTGCGGCACGACGAGTTCGAGGACGTGGAAACGCTGGTCGATGGCGAGCGGGCGACGGCCAAGCGCGTGGCGACGCAGACGCCGCTCGACCGATACGCGCGGCGCGGCTTGATCGACCGCCGCCAGCATGACGCCGGCCAGTCCCTGGCGCGCGACTGGCACTACGCCCGCATGGAGCCCCGCATGATCGCCTGCTATCGCGACCTGATCCAAGGCGGCGGAGCCGCCGATCCCGCCGCCGAGCGCGAGCACGCGCGCCGGCGGTTGATGCGCGCGCTCGCGGCCGTCGGGCGCGTGGCCGCGGGCGAGGTCGTGGGCGTGTGCGGCCTGCAACGTCCCGCGGGCGGGCCGGTGGGCATGGAAATCCTGCGGCGCGGCCTGGACGTGCTGGCGGATCACTACGGGCTATGAAGCGGCGGCGGTGACCTGACCGGGTTTTCTTGGACCGGGCTGATTGAGATAATCAGCGTGGAAAGGATCCTGGAAGATGGCGAGGAAACGACATAGCCCCGAGCAGATCGTGACGAAGCTGCGACAGATCGACGTG
>JBQTIS010000012.1:0-3377 GCA_052387895.1 Rhodospirillales bacterium
GCCCGCGCGAGGAAGCCGCCGCGATCGCGCTGATGCTGCGCGAGGCGTTGGAGGAGCCGGCGCGGACCGCCGCGCTGGTCACGCCCGACCGCGACCTGGCGCGGCGCGTAGCGGCGGAGCTGAAGCGCTGGAGCATCGAGATCGACGATTCCGCCGGGCAGAAGTTGGCGGATACGCCGCCGGCGGTGTTCATGCGGCTGGTCGCGCACATGCTGGCCGAGCGCGCCGCGCCCGTGCCGCTGCTCGCCTGCTTCAAGCATCCGCTGTGCAGCGGCGGGTTGGATCGCGAGCGGTTTCGCGCGCTGGCGCGAAAGCTGGAAATTGCCGCGCTGCGCGGCCCGCGACCCGCGCCCGGTTTCCCCGGCGTCCTCGCGGCGCTCCGGGGCGCCGACCAGCCCGACGCCGAGCTGACGGACTGGTTCGCCGCGCTGGTCGGGAAAACGCAGCCCTTCGCCCAATTGCTGCGGCAGGGCCACGCGCCGCTCGGCAAGCTGCTGGCCGCGCATTGGGAGCTCGCGTCGTTCCTGGCGACGCCAGACGACGGCGCGCCGGATCTCAGGCTGGGCGAGGCGGGCGAGGCGCTGGCGCGGCGGCTGGACGAGATCAATCAGTCCGCCAGCGCGCTGCCCGCGGTGGCCGGCGCCGACTACCCGCGGCTTTTCCTGGGGCTGCTCGACGGCGCCGTGGTGCGCCCGCGCCGCGGCCAGCACCCGCGGCTGGCGATCTGGGGCCTGTTGGACGCGCGCTTGCAGCAGGCCGACCGACTGATCCTCGGCGGCTTGAACGAGGGCGTCTGGCCGCCCGAACCGCAAGACGATCCCTGGCTCAGCCGGCCGATGCGCTCGAAATTCGGCCTGCCGCTGCCCGAGCGCCGCATCGGCCTGTCCGCGCATGATTTCGCCGAGGGGTTTCTCGCCGAGGAAGTGATCCTGACGCGGTCCGAGCGGATCGGCGGCACCCCGATGGTGCCGTCGCGCTGGCTGCTCAGACTCGACGCCGTGCTGCGCGCGGGCGGGCGCGAGCGCGGCCTCGAGCGCGGGCATTGGCTCGCCTGGCAGGACATGCTCGACCGCCCCGCCAGGATCGCGGCGGCGGAACGGCCGGCGCCGCGCCCGCCCGTGGCGGCGCGTCCCCGCCATCTGTCGGTCACGCAGATCGAAACCTGGATGCGCGATCCCTATGCCATCTACGCGCGCCACATCCTCCGCCTGAAGCCGCTGTACGAGATCGACCAGGAGCCCGGCGCCGCCGACCGCGGCATCCTGATCCATCGGGCGCTGGAACGCTTCGTGCGCCAGTTTCCCGCCGCGCTGCCCGAGGACGCGCTGGACCGTCTGCTGGCGCTGGGGCGCGACGCGTTCCGGCCCTTCGCCGCGAAGCCGGGCGTGGCCGCGTTCTGGTGGCCGCGATTCGAGCGCGCGGCGCGCTGGTTCGTCGAGACGGAACGGGGCCGCCGGCCCGGCTTGGCCGAATGCCGGGCGGAGGCGAACGGCGCGCTCGACATCCCGGCGCCGGCCGGCCCGTTCCGGCTCACCGCCAAGGCCGACCGCGTGGACCGGCTCAGGGCCGGCGGGCTGGTGGTGATCGACTATAAGACCGGCCAGGCTCCGCCGCAGCCCGAGGTCGTCCTCGGCATAGCGCCGCAGCTGCCACTCGAAGCCGCGATCGCCGCCGCGGGCGGGTTCTCCGGCATCGCCGCCATGCCGGTCGCGGCGCTCGAGGTCTGGCGGCTCGGCGGCGGCGGCGAGCCGGGCAAGGTGGTCCCGATCCGGGGCGACGCGGGCGAGCACGCGCGGCTGGCGTTGGAAGGGCTGAAGCGGCTGGTGGCGGAATACGACAGCCCGTCCACCCCCTATGAATCGGTTCCGCGCGCCGCCTTCGCGCCGCGCTTCTCGGATTACGCGCACCTCGCGCGCGTCAAGGAATGGTCGGTCGCGGGGGACGATCCATGACCACCTTGCCCGAGATCGCCGGCCTGCAACCGATGAAGCTGACGCCGGACCAGCTCGCGGCGGCCGACCCGGAGGTCTCGGCCTGGGTCGAGGCCTCGGCCGGCACCGGCAAGACCCAGGTGCTGACCGCGCGCGTGCTGCGGCTTTTGCTCGGCGGCGCCAAGCCCACGCGCATCCTGTGCCTGACCTTCACGAAGGCGGCGGCGGCCGAAATGGCCACGCGCATCGCCGAGCGCCTTGGCGTTTGGACCGTCGTGCCGGACGAGACGCTGCGGGACGAGATCGAATCCCTGGGCCACGCGGACATCGACCGGCGCACGCTGGCGCTCGCGCGCCGCCTGTTCGCGCAGGTGCTCGACGCGCCGGGCGGCATGCGCATCATGACCATCCACGCGTTTTGCCAGTCCGTGCTGCAACGCTTCCCGCTGGAAGCGGGGCTGGCGCCGCATTTCACCGTGCTGGACGAGCGCGAAGCCAAGGCGCTGATGCGCGAGGCGCGCGACGCGCTGCTGGGCGCGGAAGGGGCCGAGCCGGCCCTGGGCGATCCGGTCGCCGGGGTCGCCGCCTGGGCCGGCGAGGACGAGTTTGCGAAGCTGCTGGAAAACCTGGCGCGCGAGCGCGGCCGGCTGGCCGGGGCGATCGAGGCGCATGGCGGGGTCGAGGGGCTGACCAAGGCGATCCGCAAGCGCCACGGCGTCGGCAAGGTGAAGAGCGACGCGGAGATCGTGGCGGCGGCTTCCGCCGACGGCGCGTTCGACCGCCCCGCGTTGGCGCGGGCCGCGCAAGCGCTGCTGCGGGGAAGCAAGACCGACACCGGCCGCGGCCAGGCGATCGCCGATTGGCTCGCAACCGACGCTTCGGCGCGCGCCCGCGGCATCGAGACCTATCTTGAGGCGTTCCTGACGCAGAAGAACGAGATCCGCGACCGGCTGGCGACCAAGAAAGCGGAAGAAGACCGTCCCGGCACCGTCGCCGCGCTGGCGGCGGAGGCGGAACGCCTGCACGCGCTGGCCGAGCGCCGCCGCGCGCTCAAGGTAGCCGAGGCGTCCGAGGCGCTGACCCGGCTGGGCAAGGCGATGCTCGATCTCTATCAGCGGCGCAAGCGCGAGGCGGGCGCGCTGGACTACGACGATCTGGTGCGCCACACCCGCCTGCTGCTGGAACGCCCCGACCTGCCGCGCTGGGTGCTGTACAAGCTCGACGGCGGGCTCGACCACGTTCTGATCGACGAGGCGCAGGACACCAATCCCGACCAATGGGCCGTGGTGAAGGCGCTGACCGACGAGTTCTTCGCCGGCCAGGGCGCGCGCGACGGCGCGGGGCGCACCGTGTTCGCGGTCGGCGATACCTAGCAGTCGATCTTCAGCTTCCAGCGCGCCGCTCCCAAGGCGTTCGTCGACATGCGCGGCTACTTCGAGGGACGCG
>JBQTIS010000013.1:0-8159 GCA_052387895.1 Rhodospirillales bacterium
CGCCCGCGCGCATGGCCTCGGCCGGGGTCGTCACGCGCTTCTGGTCGCCGGCATCGGCCCAAACCGGGCGCACGCCCGGCACCATCAGCACGAAATCCGGCCCCGTCGCGCGGCGCAAGGCAGCCACTTCGCGCGGCGAGCAGATCGCGCCGTCGAGCCCGCACGCGCGCGACAGCGCCGCCAGCCCGGCCACGTGGTCGGCCATCGCGCGCCTGGCGAAGCCCACCCGCGCCAGGTCGTCCTCGCCGAGGCTGGTCAGCATGGTCACGCCCAAGAGCTTCACGCGGTCCTTGCCCGAAAGCGCCGCGGCCTCGGCCGCCGCGCGCAGCATCGCCGGCCCGCCGGCGGCATGGACGGTGAGGTAGCGCGGCCTCAGGCCAGCGACCGCGCGCACCGCGCCGGCCACGGTGTTGGGAATGTCGTGCAGCTTAAGGTCCAGGAACAGCGGCAGGCCCGGCGCCTCGGCCGTCACCGCGCGGACGCCCGCGGGCCCGTGCGCGGCGAAGAACTCGAGGCCCAGCTTGATGCCGCCGACCGCGCCGGCAAGCCGCTTGGCCCATCCCTTGGCCTCGGCGAGGTCGGTGGTGTCGATCGCAACGAACACCGGGTTCGCCGCCGCGCTCATGCCGTCCGCTCCACCGCCAGCTCGGCCGCCGCCAGGTCTTCCAAGGCGGTTCCGACCGACTTGAACAGGGTGATTTCGTCGGGGCGGATGCGGCCCCGCTTTTCGCCGCGCGTCAACTCGAACAGGTCGGCGATCACGACCTCGGGCTTCAACACCCCCGATTTCATGGACTGCACCACGTCGCCGCCTTCCTTCAGCGCGCCGGCTCGGGTGTCCACGAACACGCGCGCGCGGGCAACCGCCGCATCGTCGGACTCGCGCATCTCGGGCGTGAACGCGCCCACGAGGTCGAGATGCGCGCCGGGCTTGAGCCACGCGCCCCGCACCAGCGGTTCCTTGGACAACGTCGCGCAGGAAACGAGGTCGGCCTCGCGCGCCGCCGCTTCCAGATCGGCCGCAACGATTGCCGAGAACGCCGCGCCCTTGAACGACTGGGCCAGCGCCTTGGCCTTGGCCGGATCGCGGGCCCAGATCAGCAGCTTCGAAATCGGCCTGGTCGCCGCATGGGCGGCGATCAGGTGCGGCGCCAGCGCGCCGGCGCCGACCATCAGCATCGTGCGCGCGTCGGGACTCGACAGATAGCGGCTGGCGAGCGCCGAGGCCGCGGCCGTGCGCCGCACCGTGAGCGAGGGCCCGTCGATCAGCGCCAACGGCGCGCCCGTGTTGGCGTCGCCCAGCAGGTACAGGCCCATGACCGCGGGCAGCGACTTGGCGGCATTGCCCGGGAACACCGTCACCATCTTGACGCCGAAATGCCCGCCGACCCGCCAGGCCGGCATCAGCAGCAGCGTGGCATCGGGCCCGCCCGGCGTCTTCATGGTGTGGTGGTGGCGGGCCGGCAGCTCGCAGCCCCGGCGGAACATGAGTTCAAGGCGATCGGCCAGCAGGGCATAGTCCAGCGCGGCGTGGACCTGAGCCGCCTCGATCAGGCGCATGTCAGCCCTGGGCGACGACGAGCTGGCGGCGGGATGTCTCCGACTCGGGCGCTTGTTCCGCGGGCTTGTCGTCGCGGCCGTCGCCGAGGCGGCGCTTCAGGTCTTCGATCTCGCCCTCGAGGCGGCGGATCTCGCGGGCGCGCTCGCGCAACAGGGCCCGCTTGCGCCCATAGGCGAGCCACGCGGCCGCGCCCCCCAGCGCCACCCCCGCGAGGATGCAGCCGAACACGACCAGATAGACCGGCCCGGCGAGCGCGTAGCTGGACGGCCAGAAGCTGAGACTCAGCGCCCCGCGATTGGCCAGCGCGAACAGGATCGCGCCCGCCAGGACCGGCGGGCCGATCAGCCAAGCCAGGATTTTCTTGAGAGCCGAGCCGCGTCCTTCCGCCATGAAGCCGCTTCCAGGCCCTAGAGGCGGGCGCTCAGGAGGCCTTGTCGTTCAGCCGGTCGCGCAACTGCTTGCCGGTCTTGAAGAAGGGGATGCGCTTGGAGGTCACGGCCACGGTCTCGCCGGTCCGCGGGTTGCGCCCCTGGCGCGCCTCGCGGCGCTTGACCGAGAACGCGCCGAAGCCGCGCAGCTCCACCCGCTGGCCGCGCGACAGCGCCGCCGAGATCTCGTCGAACACCGTGGCGACGATGCGCTCGACGTCGCGCTGGTACAGATGCGGGTTGCGCTCCGCCAGACGCAGGATCAGTTCCGACTTGGTCATTATCCCCCGCCTCGCCGCCGGTATCCGCGAAAGAGCCGATCGGGCCCCCGCCGGCGGCCCCCTTCATTCAGGGTGCCAAACCGACACCAGCCCGTCAAGTGTAAGTCTCTCGGATAAAAGCATTTTTCCGCCTGCGACCCAGGCCCCGAGCAGCCGGTTCAGCAGCGGCAGCCGTCTTTCCGCGGAGTCGAGGTCGACATCCTCGACCGGCAGCTTGTCGTCCACGCCGCGTTCGGCCTTGAGCCATTTCAGCGCCTCGTCCTCGCCGCCGACGGCGTCGATGAGTCCGGCGCCGAGCGCCTGGCGGCCGGTGAACACGCGCCCGTCGGCGAGCGCCCGGGCCTTCGCGGGGTCGAGCTTGCGGCGCTCGGCCACCATTTCCACGAACATGGCGTAGATGTCGTCCACCACTTCCTTGGTGGCCTTGCGGCCCTCGCCGCTCAGCTTCTCGAACGGCGACGGCACGCCCTTCAGCGCGCCCGACTTGATCGCCTCGGCGCCGACGCCGATCTTCTCCAACAGCTGGGTCACGTCAGTAGTCTGCATCAAGACTCCGATCGAGCCGGTGACCGAGCCCGATCCCGCCAGCAGGTGGTCGCCGGCCAGCGACACCATGTAGCCAGCCGAGGTGGCGGTTGTGTCCATCACCGTCACGACCGGCTTCTTTTCCGCGAGCTTGCGCAAGGCCAGGTACAGCCGCTCGCCGCCCACCACGGTGCCGCCGGGGCTGTCGACATGCACCAGCACGGCCTTCACGCTCCGGCTCTTGGCCAGCTTCTCGATCGCCTTGTCGCGCTCGAGGTCGTGCACGATCATGCCCTTGATCGATATGCGCGCGATATGCGCCGACGGCACCACGCCGGTCGTGCGGCCGACCGCCGCCGCGGCCAGCGCCGCGAGCGCCAGCACCGCCGCCGCGCGCCACGCCGACAGGCGGCGCTTCAGGCGCCGCCGGTCGATCGCGTGGTCGGAGGCTAGCGTCATGGCCGCCTAGAGCGTCCCGGGGCGCCCCGAAACTCAGGCGTCGTCCTTGTCGGGGGCCTTTTCCTGCTTCGACTTCAGCGCCGCGCCCAGGATGTCGCCCAACGACGCGCCCGAATCGGACGAGCCGTACTCGGCCATCGCCTGCTTTTCTTCCTCGACCTCGCGCGATTTGATCGACAGGGTCAGCCGGCGGGTCGCCTTGTCGATCGCCGTGATCTTGGCGTCGACCTTCTCGCCGACCGCGAAGCGGTCCGGACGCTGCTCGGCGCGGTCGCGCGACAAGTCGGCCTTGCGGATGAAGCCCGGCACGCCGTCGGCCACGGTCACGTCGATGCCGTTGTCGTGCACCGCGGTGACGGTGCAGGTGACGACCGAGCCCTTGTTCAGCTTGGCCGCGCCGGATTCGAACGGGTCGCTTTGCAGCTGCTTGATGCCCAGGCTGACGCGCTCTTTCTCCACGTCGACGTCCAGCACCTTCACTTTCACGCGGTCGTTCTTCTTATAGCCCTGGATCGCCTGGTCGCCCGGCTTGTCCCACGAGATGTCGCTCAAGTGCACCATGCCGTCGATGTCGCCCGGCAGGCCCACGAACAGGCCGAACTCGGTGATGTTCTTGACCTCGCCTTCGATCTCGGCGCCCGGCGCATGCTTCTCCAGGAACGCGCCCCACGGATTGGCCAGGCACTGCTTCAGGCCCAGGCTGATGCGTCGCTTCTGAGGGTCGACGTCCAGCACCATCACCTCGACTTCCTGGCTGGTCGAGACGATCTTGCCGGGGTGGACGTTCTTCTTGGTCCAGCTCATCTCGCTGACGTGAACCAGGCCCTCGATGCCCGGCTCCAGCTCGACGAACGCGCCGTAGTCCGTGATGTTGGTGACGCGGCCCTTGAACTTGGCGTTCTTCGGGTACTTCGCCACCACGCCTTCCCACGGATCGGCCTCGAGTTGCTTCATGCCCAGGCTGATGCGCTGGGTCTCGGGGTTGAAGCGGATCACCTGCACGGTCACGTTCTGGCCGATGTGCAGCGCGTCCGAGGGGTGGTTGATGCGCCGCCAGGCGATGTCGGTGACGTGCAGCAGGCCGTCGACGCCGCCCAAATCGACGAACGCGCCGTAGTCGGTGATGTTCTTCACCACGCCCTGCAGCACCTGGCCTTCCTTCAGGTTGGCCACCAGCTCCGAGCGCTGCTCGGCGCGGCTTTCCTCCAGCACGGCGCGGCGCGAGACCACGATGTTGCCGCGCGAGCGGTCCATCTTGAGAATCTGGAACGGCTGGGGGGTGCCCATCAGCGGGCCGATGTCGCGCACCGGGCGGATGTCCACCTGGCTGCCGGGCAGGAACGCGACCGCCCCCGACAAATCGACGGTGAAGCCGCCCTTGACGCGGCCGAAGATCACGCCCTGCACGCGCAGGTTTTCCTGGAACGACTTCTCGAGCTGGGTCCATGCCTCTTCGCGCTTGGCCTTCTCGCGCGACAGCATGGCCTCGCCGTTCTTGTCCTCCATCCGCTCCAGATAGACTTCCACCTTGTCGCCGACGCGCAGCTCCGGCGGCCGGCCGGGCATGGCGAATTCGCGCAACGGCACGCGGCCTTCGGATTTCAGGCCGACGTCGATCAGCGCGATGTCGTTCTCGATGGCGACGATGGTGCCTTTCAGCACGCTGCCTTCAAGCCCGTCGCCCGCGCCCAGGGTCTCTTCCAACAGGGCGGCGAAGGCGCTTGTTTTCTGCGAAGCGGAGGCTTTGGCGGTGGCGGCTCGAGCCATGGATCGGTGCTTCCTTTCAACTATTCAGGCCGTCCGGTTGTCTCCGGCGGTCTTGCCAAAACGATGCACGCCTTCCGGGACCGGGATTCCCGGCAGTCGGCGGGCGCGCGGGTTCAGTTCGTTCCGGGGCCCAGTCGCGATTTGGCGTAAGCCAACGCGGCGGCGAAGGCGGCGTCGGCGTCCATGAACGTGGTGTCGAGCAGGAACGCGTCTTTCGCCTGGACCAAGGGGGCGACCGTCCGCGTGGTATCGCGGGCGTCGCGGTCCCTCAGGTCCCGCAGAACGGCGGCATATATAGCCGTCGCGCCCTGGCCAAGCAACTCCTTGTAGCGGCGGTCGGCGCGCTCCTCGACCGACGCGGTTATGAAAAGCTTAACCGCGGCATCCGGGCAGATGACGGTGCCGATGTCCCGCCCGTCGATCACAGCCCCCCCGGCCCCGCCGGGGGGCTTGGCCGCGAAGCCCCGCTGGTAGTCGACCAGCGCCCGGCGCACCAGGGGCAGGGCCGCCACCCGGCTGGCCATGGCGCTGGCCTCCTCGCTGCGCACGGCCGGGTCGGCCAGGTCGTCCGGCGTCAGGCGCTCGGCCTCGGCCGCCGCCGCCGGCTCGTCCTCGGCCTCGATCCCGGCCCTGAGGCAGCGCAGCGCCACGGCGCGATAAAGCCTGCCCGAGTCCAGATGCGCGAAGCCGAAATGCCGCGCCAGGCGCCTTGCCAGCGTGCCCTTGCCCGACGCCGCCGGGCCGTCGACGGCAATGACGCTATTTTTTCCCACGCCGTCTGCCGCCCGCCAAGCCAGACAGCGCGGGTCCCTTGCGGCCAGGGCGCCTGGCGTGCGGCATATCCTGCTTCTTCTTCGCGCGCGCCGGCCTGGGTTTCGGCCCGGACCGGGCGCGGGCGAACAGCGGCCCCGCGATCTTCGCGCCCAAGCCGTTCATCAGCGCGGCGAAGCCGGGAAAGCTGGTGTCGATCATCGCGCCGTCGTCGACCGTGACCGCGTGCCGCGCGGCCAGGCCCAGCACCAGGAACGACATGGCGATGCGGTGGTCCATATGGGTTGCGACGCGGCCGCCGCCGGGCGGCGGCGCGCCCGTGCCCTCGACCGTGAGGCTGTCCTCGCCCAACTCGAATTTCACGCCGTTGGCCTTCAAGCCCTCGGCGATCGCGGCCAGGCGGTTGCTCTCCTTCACCTTCAGCTCGGCAAGCCCCCGCATCGCCGTGCGCCCGCGCGCGCATGAAGCCGCCACGGCCAGGATCGGATACTCGTCGATCATGGTCGGCGCGCGGCTCGCCGGCACCTCGACGCCGCGGAGCGTTCCAGCGCGCGCCACCAAATCGGCCACGGGCTCGCCGCCCTCGCCGCGCCGGTTTTCCAACGCGATGGCCGCGCCCATCTCCTGCAGGGTCCGCAGCAATCCGCTGCGCAGCGGATTGGTCCCGACTCCCGGCAGCCTGACGCGCGATCCCGGCAGGATCAGCCCGGCGACCAGCGCGAACGCGGCCGACGACGGATCGCGCGGCACCGCAACGTCGCGCGCCCTAAGCTCGGGCTGGCCCACGAGCGCGATGCGCCGGCCGCCGCCCTCGGCCGGCTCCACCGCGACTTCGGCGCCGAAATGGCGCAGCATGGTTTCGCTGTGGTCGCGCGTGGCCTCGGGCTCGATCACCACGGTCTTGCCCGGCGCGTTCAGGCCCGCCAGCAGCACCGCCGATTTCACCTGGGCCGAGGCCACGGGCAGGCGATATTCGATCGGCAGCGGCGACTTGGCGCCCACCGCCGCCAGCGGCAGCCTTCCGCCGGCGCGCGCGGTGAACCGCGCGCCCATGCGCTCCAGCGGCTCGATCACGCGCCCCATCGGCCGGCGCGCCAGCGAGGCGTCGCCGGTCACGAACGCGGTCAGGTCGTGCGTGGCCAAGAGTCCCAGCAGCAGCCGCGCGGCGGTGCCGGAATTGCCCATGTCCAGCACCTCGTCGGGTTCGCCCAATCCGCCCACGCCCGCGCCGTCGACCGTCCATGTTCCGTCGGCGTGGCGTTCGATGCGCGCGCCCAGCGCCCGGCAAGCCGCCGCCGTGCGCAGCACGTCGTCGCCGGCCAGCAGGCCCTCGATCCGGGTGCGTCCCACCGCCACGGAACCCAGCATCAGCGCGCGGTGCGAGATTGACTTGTCGCCGGGCGTCAGCGCCGTGCCCTTGAGCGCGCCCGAGGGATGGGCGACGAGCGGCGAATGATGCGCGTGCAAGGCCCCAGCGCTCCCCTGGAAACGGGATTTCGGCGGGGCTCTGTAGCACGGAAACCGCCCGCTAGGAACGCGGCGGCGGCGGGGGTGTTTTTGCTTTTGACAAGGCCGGGGAGCCATGGCAAGTGCCTGCGACCGCCGCGGCCCTTCCAAGCCCAAGGGGCCGGCGGCGCGCCAAGGGCCCGCGGCGACGGGCCGATCCAACGAGCCAGACCAGACAGGGAGACTTTAAACTGTGGCCAAGCCGGAATGGGGCATCAAGCGAACCTGCCAGAGCTGCGCGGCGGTCTTCTACGACCTCAGGCGCAGCCCGATCACCTGCCCGAAATGCGGGGTCCAGCACGATCCGGAGGCGGTGCTGAAGTCGCGCCGCGGCCGGCCGGTGCCGGCGGAAGAGGCCAAGCCGACCGCCGCCGCCATCGCCGCGGCCGCGGCCGTGGCCGCCGCAGCCGCCACCACCGCCGCCGCGGCCAAGGCCGCCGCGGCCGCCGCCGCCGAGCCGGAGCCGATCGAGGAGGCCGAGCCCAAGAAGGAAGGCGCGGAGGAAGAGGCCGAAGTCCTCGAGGACGCCTCGGATTTGGGCGAGGACGACGACGACCTGGGCGAGGTGATGGAAAACGTCGAGGACGAAAAGGAATAGCGGCCGGGCGGGCCCCTAGCCTTTGGGCCGGCCTTGTGACAGCACGGGCCGGTTGTCCCTAATTTTCCGCCGCCGGTCCCGCCTCCCGGGCCGGGGATCGGTTTTAAGGGGCTGTAGCTCAGTTGGGAGAGCGCTACAATGGCATTGTAGAGGTCAGGGGTTCGATTCCCCTCAGCTCCACCAGAACGTCGGAAGCGGCGGGCCGGGCGAAAATTCGGGGCGGTTTTTTTTTAGGCGGCCCCCAAGAAAAACCCCCCCCGGGT
>JBQTIS010000014.1:0-10847 GCA_052387895.1 Rhodospirillales bacterium
GGAAGACCGGCCGGCGCCGCGCCGGCCGCCGCCGGGTTTGGCGGCGCTGCCGCCGCCGAGCGAGCGCGACCCGACTGTCCCGGTCAATCCCGCTCCGGCGCGCCGGCCCGACCAGCGCTCGACCGGCACCGCGTTCGCCGCGGGGCGCGACGGGGCGTGGCTCACCGCCAAGCATGTGGTCGATGGTTGCAAGCGAATCCTCGTCCGCAACGGCCAGTCGTGGGACCACGCCGCGGTGGCGTTCGAGGACGAAACGACGGATACCGCCGTGATCGGCGCGCGCGGGGGCGTTCCGCCGTTGCCGGTGACGGCCGGGCCGCTGGCGCTGGGCGAGGACGGCTTTGCCTTCGGCTTCGCCGGACAGGGCGGTCCGTCCGCGATCCACGCCACGCTTCTGGGTCGGGCCCGCACGCTGCAAAGCGGGCGCCTGTCGGGCTCCACCCCCGTGCTGGCCTGGGCCGAGCGCCAGTGGACGCCGCCGGGCGAACGCTGGATCGGCGGCATGAGCGGCGGCCCGTTGACCACGGCGGATGGCGCGGTTGCCGGCATCATGTCGGTTGCCTCGGAGCGGCGCGGGCGCATCTACACCGTGGCGCCCGAGGTGATCGCGCGCGTCATGCGCGATCGTCTCTACGCCTTCGTTCCTGTGGGCGCCGCTCCGCTCGCGGCGTCCAGCGCGAATTTCGACCGCGTGCGAAACGAACTCATGAGCCGGCGCAGCGTCGTGCAGGTGCTGTGCGCGGGGTAGGGGCGCTTGCCTCGCGCCGCCGGCTTCGCTATGGCTCACGCGCCTTCAAACCCCTAAGGTCCGGCCCATGAAGACCGCCATCACCGACGTCCGCGCCCGCGAGGTGCTCGACAGCCGCGGCAATCCCACGGTCGAGGTCGACGTGCGCCTCAAGGGTGGGTCGCTCGGCCGCGCCATCGTGCCCTCGGGCGCCTCCACCGGCACGCACGAGGCCCTCGAGCTCAGGGACGGCGACGAGAAGCGCTATGGCGGCAAGGGCGTGCTCAAGGCCGTGGCGGCGGTCAACGGCGAGATTTTCGACGCGATCTCCGGCCTCGACGCCCGCGACCAGGTGAAGATCGACCGGACCATGATCGAGCTGGACGGCACGCCCGGCAAGGAGCGGCTGGGCTGCAACGCCATCCTGGGCGCGAGCCTGGCCGTGGCCAAGGCGGCCGCCGCCCAGGCCGGCGCGCCGCTCTATCGCCATGTCGGCGGGACCCATGCCCGCACCCTGCCCGTGCCGATGATGAACATCGTCAACGGCGGCGCGCACGCCGACAATCGGATCGACCTGCAGGAATTCATGATCATGCCGGTGGGCGCGCCCAGCTTCGCCGATGCCCTGCGCATGGGCGCGGAGGTGTTCCACGCCCTGAAGAAGCGCCTGGGCAAGGCCGGGCATTCGACCAACGTGGGCGACGAGGGCGGATTCGCGCCTAATCTCCAGAACAGCGTCCAGGCGCTCGATTTCATCATGCAGGCGATCGAGCAGGCCGGCTACAAGCCCGGCCAGGACGTGGTGCTGGCGCTCGATCCCGCTTCAACCGAATTCTTCAAGAATGGCAAGTACGTGCTTGAAGGAGAAGGAATAACCCTCGCGCCCAACGACCTGGTCAAGTTCTACGAGGGGCTGATCGCCAAGTACCCGATCGTCTCGATCGAGGACGGCATGGCCGAGGACGACTGGGCGGGCTGGAAGGCGTTGACCCTGGCCGTCGGCAAGAAGGTGCAGCTGGTGGGCGACGACCTGTTCGTCACCAACGCAGCGCGTCTCAGGCAGGGCATCGAAAAGGGCGTGGCCAACGCCATCCTGATCAAGGTCAACCAGATCGGCACCCTCAGCGAAACGCTGGAGGCGGTCGAGACCGCGCATCGCGCGGGCTACCGCGCCGTGATGTCGCACCGCTCCGGCGAGACCGAGGACGCGACCATCGCCGACCTGGCCGTGGCGACCAATTGCGGGCAGATCAAGACTGGTTCGCTGTCGCGCACCGACCGTACTGCCAAGTACAACCAGCTGCTACGCATCGCCGAGGAGCTGGGCCCGGCCGCGGTTTATCCCGGGCGGACGGCGCTGAAACGGTAGCTTTGCGAATCGAATAAGCCCGCGCCACATTGCGGCGGGGCGAGGCGAGTCCTGAGCCAAGCCATATAAACGCTTGATTTCACGGGCCTGGCTTGACGTCTTCCCGGCATCCGTGATTCGATGTCCGCCCATGGCACTCCTAGGCGAGCTGAAAAAGCGTCTGCGCCATGCCGTCGGTCCGGTCCTCGGCATCGGCATCTTCGGCTACTTCGCCTATCACGCGATCGAGGGCGAGCGGGGCCTGTTCGCCTATATGCGCCTTCAGGACCGCGCGGCCGAAGCCGAGCAAACGCGCCAGGAAGTCGCCGCGCTGCGCGCCGAGATGGAGCGCCGCGTGGCGCTGCTGCGCCCCGACCACACCGATCCCGACATGCTGGACGAGCGCGCGCGCGCCATGCTGAACCTGGCGCAGCCCGACGACGTAATGGTGTTCAACCGCCGCGCGGCGCCGCGGCCCGCGGGCGCGCTGACGGCGGTTCCCTTGGCGCCCGTTCCTCCGACGCCCATTCTCATGACGCCCGTTCCCCCGACGCCGGCGCCAAAGCCATAGCGGCGTGGCGAGCGGCAACGCGTTCGAGGTCTAAAGCCTATAAAAGCAATACCCGCGAGGTACAGGGATAAAGAAAGAAGCAGAACGAGCAGTGACGGCGGACAAGCGCGCGGCGCGGGGTGAAATTCCGGCGCCGCGCGCTGCGTTTCAGCGGCCGCGCGCGGGCCACCCATGGTCGCTTAGTTTCAATTTGCGCCCGGCCTGTGCACTGTTCGGTCGCGGCGCAGCGCGATGGTGCGGGCGCGAAGGGCCGCCAGTGCGAAAAAATATTTCAAAATCCGTCGGTTAACCTGAATTCGATTAATCGTCGTTTTTGCAAGGCAAAACAAAGTGATATTCCGGCCGGCCCTTGCCACGACCCGGCCCCGGGACGATGAGTCGTTAACCCGGAACGGGGATGCCGGCGGGGGCCGGCGGGACTACTTCCAGTCGCAGGGAGCAACGCGATGGCAACCGCCAAGAAGGTTGCGCGGACGCCCGGCAAGGCGCCGGCGCCCGCCCAGGAATTGCTGGCCCATTACCGCAAGATGCTGCTGATCCGGCGCTTCGAGGAGAAGGCCGGGCAGATGTACGGCATGGGGCTGATCGGCGGTTTTTGCCATCTCTATATCGGCCAGGAGGCGGTGGTCGTCGGCATGCAGGCCTGTCTCAGGCCCGGCGACAGCGTCATCACTTCCTACCGCGACCACGGCCATATGCTGGTCTGCGACATGGACCCCAAGGGCGTGATGGCCGAGCTCACCGGCCGCGCCGGCGGCTATTCCAAGGGCAAGGGCGGCTCGATGCACATGTTCAGCCGCGACAAGGGCTTCTATGGCGGCCACGGCATCGTCGGCGCGCAGGTGCCGCTCGGCACCGGCCTGGCTTTCGCCCACAAGTACAAGGAAGACGGCGGCGTGTGCCTGACCTATCTCGGCGACGGCGCGGTCAACCAGGGCCAGGTGTACGAGGCGTTCAACATGGCGGCGTTGTGGAAGCTGCCGGTCGTCTACGTGATCGAGAACAACAAATATGGCATGGGCACCAGCATCGAGCGCGCCTCGGCGCGCGCCGACCTGTTTCAGCGCGGCCAGGCCTACGGCATTCCCGGCGAGCAGGCCGACGGCATGGACGTGCTCGAGGTCGAGGAAGCCGGCGCGAAGGCGGTCGGCCACGCCCGGTCGGGCAAGGGCCCGTTCATCCTCGAGATGATGACCTACCGCTATCGCGGCCACTCCATGTCCGACCCGGCCAAGTACCGGCCGAAGGAAGAGGTGGCGCGCATGCGCGAGGAGCACGACCCGATCGACCGCCTGCGCGCGGCGCTGCTGGAATGGGGCACGGCCGACGAGGGCGCGCTCAAGGGCATCGACAAGGACGTGAAGGACGTGGTCACCGCCGCCGCCGAATTCGCGCAGCAGAGCCCCGAGCCCGACATACCCGAGCTCTACACCGACGTTCTGATCCAGGCCTAGGGCGCCGGGCGAGGGGAACACGCCGATGCCGATCCAGGTCCTGATGCCCGCGCTGTCGCCGACCATGACCGAGGGCAAGATCGCCTCGTGGCGCAAGAAGGAAGGCGACGCGATCAAGGCCGGCGACGTGCTGGCGGAGATCGAGACCGACAAGGCGACCATGGAAGTGGAGGCGGTGGACGAGGGCACGCTGGCCAAGATCCTGGTGCCCGCGGGCACCGAGGGCGTGAAGGTCAACGTGCCGATCGCCGTGCTGGCCGAAAAGGGCGAGGACGTGGTGGCGGCGTCCGTGGCGGCGGCGTCCAGGCCTTCCGGCAACGGCTCGGCCAAGCCGGCGCCTGTGTCCGAGCCGTCGCGCGCGGCCGCGCCCGTTTCTGAAACCCAAAAAGCAGCCCCGCGCGCTCCGGCTCAGCCGCTTGCGCCGCCGCAAGAACAGGACTGGACCGGCCCGACCGTCACGCTGACCGTGCGCGAGGCGCTGCGCGACGCGATGGCCGAGGAGATGCGCCGCGACCCCGCCGTCTTCCTGATGGGCGAGGAAGTGGCGGAGTACCAGGGCGCCTACAAGGTCAGCCAGAATCTGCTGCAGGAATTCGGCCCCAAGCGGGTGATCGACACGCCGATTACCGAGCACGGCTTCACCGGCCTCGCGGTCGGCGCCGCATTCGGGGGCTTGAAGCCCATCGTCGAGTTCATGACCTTCAATTTCGCCATGCAGGCGATCGACCAGATCGTCAATTCCGCGGCCAAGACGCTGTACATGTCGGGCGGGCAGATGGGCTGCCCGGTCGTGTTTCGCGGCCCCAACGGCGCGGCGGCGCGCGTCGCCGCGCAGCATTCGCAGTGCTACGCCAGCTGGTACGCGCACTGCCCGGGCCTCAAGGTGGTAGCACCCTGGTCGGCCTCCGACGCCAAGGGCCTCTTGAAAGCGGCGATCCGCGACCCGAATCCGGTGATCTTCCTGGAGAACGAGATTCTCTACGGCCAGAGCTTCCCGGTGCCGCAGGCCCCCGACTTCGTGTTGCCGATCGGCCGCGCCAAGATCGAGCGCCCGGGCAAGGACGTCACCGTCGTCGCCTTCTCGCTGATGGTGGGCGCGGCGCTGAAGGCGGCCGAGGCGCTGGCGGCCGAGGGCATCGAGGCCGAGGTGATCAACCTGCGCAGCTTGAGGCCCTTGGACACCGACACGATCCTGGAGTCGGTCAGGAAGACCAACCGCCTGGTCAGCGTCGAGGAGGGCTGGCCCTATGCCGGCCTCGGCGCCGAGATCGCGGCGGCGGTCATGGAGCACGGCTTCGACTGGCTCGACGCGCCGGTCGCGCGCGTCGCGGGCATGGACGTGCCGATGCCCTATGCCGCCAACCTGGAGCGCATGGTCGTGCCGCAGCCCGAACGCATCGCCGCCGCCGCCAAGGCGGTGCTGTACCGGAACTAGGGCGCGGGAGAGAACGATCATGCCGACCAACATCCTGATGCCCGCGCTGTCGCCCACCATGACCGAGGGCAAGCTCGCGTCCTGGCGCAAAAAGGAAGGCGACAAGGTGAAAGCCGGCGACGTGATCGCCGAGATCGATACCGACAAGGCGACCATGGAGGTGGAGGCGGTTGACGAGGGCACGCTCGCCCGGATCGCCGTGCCCGCGGGCACCGAGGGCGTCAAGGTCAACACGATCATCGCCGTGCTGGCCGAGGAAGGCGAGGATCCGAAGAAGATCGGCGTGGCGGCGCCGGCCCCGGCGCCAGCGCCCAAGACAGCCGCGCCGCCCGAAACGCAACGCGTTGCGCCGCGTGCTCCGGCTGAGGCCGCGCCGCAACCCGCTCGCGCGCAGACCAACGGCAGCGGCGGGCATGACGCCAGGAGTTTCGCAAGCCCGCTGGCCAAGCGCATGGCGCAGCAGGCCGGCATCGAGCTCAAATCCATGCGCGGCACCGGCCCGCACGGCCGCATCGTCAAGGCCGATATCGCCGCCTTTTTGTCCGGGTCGCCACGCCCGGCCGCCCCACCAACCCCGGGCGTGTCGACCCGTGCCCCTGCCGTCGCGCCGCCCCAGGGCGTGTACCTGCCCTCGGTCGGCGGCATGCCGCCCTACGAGGAAATCCCGCATTCCACCATGCGGAAGGTCATCGCCCAGCGCCTGGCGCAGTCCAAGCGCGACGCGCCGCATTTCTATCTCTCGATCGACTGCCAGATCGACGCTCTCTTGAAGCTGCGCGCCGACCTCAACGCCCGCGCGCCGAAGGAAGGGCCGGGGGCGTACAAGCTCAGCGTCAACGACTTCGTCATCAAGGCGGCGGCCCTGGCGCTGATGAAAGTGCCGGCGGCCAACGCGATGTGGACCGACGCGGCCCTCAGGCGTTTCAAGTCGGCCGACCTCTCGGTCGCGGTCGCGATTCCCGACGGGCTCATCACGCCCATCGTCCGCAGCGCCGAGACCAAGGGCCTCAGCGTCATCTCGAACGAGATGAAGGACTTGGCCGAGCGCGCCCGGGCGGGCAAGCTGCGGCTCGAGGAATTTCAGGGCGGCACGTTCTCGATCTCGAACCTGGGCATGTACGGCATCGGCGAGTTCTACGCCGTGATCAACCCGCCGCAGGCCTGCATCATGGCGGTGGGGGCGGGGCAGCCTCGCCCTGTGGTCAAGGACGGCGCGCTGGCCATCGCCACGGTCATGACTTGCGGGCTTTCGACCGACCACCGGGTGGTGGACGGCGCCATCGGCGCCGACTTCCTGGCCGCGTTCAAGAAACTGATCGAAGACCCGATCCAGATGATGCTGTAGAGGCAAGTCGAGTGCCCCTCACCCGGCTCGCTTCGCTCGCCACCCTCTCCCCCTTGGCAGGGGGCGAGGATATCAAGCCCCTCGCCCCGCGGAAGCGGGCGAAGGAGGGACCCGGCGCGAGGCGATGGGAGGGCGAGGGGCCAAGTAGGAGCACGGAATGGCCGAATCTTTCGACCTGATCGTGGTGGGCGGGGGGCCGGGCGGCTACGTGGCCGCGATCCGCGCCGCGCAGCTCAAGATGAAAGTGGCGCTGGTCGAGCGCGAGCATCTCGGCGGCATCTGCCTCAACTGGGGCTGCATCCCGACCAAGGCGCTGCTGCGCTCGTCCGAGCTGTTCCACACCATGCAGCACGCCGAGGCGTTCGGCCTGAAGGCCGAAGGGGGCGTGTCCTTCGACCTGGGCAAGATCGTCAAGCGCTCGCGCAACGTCGCGGGCCAACTCAGCAAGGGCGTGGCGTTTCTCTTGAAGAAGAACAAGGTGACGGTATTCGACGGCAGCGCGAAGCTCGCGGGCAAGGGAAAGCTCGCGGTCGCGAAAGACGGCAAGCCGGTGGCCGAGCTTCAGGCCAAGCACATCGTGCTGGCGACCGGCGCGCGCGCGCGTTCGCTGCCGGGCCTCGAGCCGGACGGCAAGCTGGTGTGGACCTACAAGGAAGCGATGGTGCCGCCTTCCATGCCCAAGTCGCTGCTGGTGGTTGGCTCGGGCGCGATCGGCATCGAGTTCGCCTCGTTCTTCCGCAACCTGGGCGCGGAAGTGACGGTCGTCGAGGTCATGGACCGCGTGCTGCCGGTGGAGGACGAGGAAATCAGCGCCTTCGCCAAGAAGAGCTTCGAGAAGCAGGGCATGAAGATAATCACCTCTGCCACGGTGACCGGCTTGAAGAAGGCCGCCAACGGCGTCGCGGCGTCGATCAAGGGCCCCAATGGACCATCTGGCGGCAAGACGACGGAGCTTATGGTCGAGCGCGTGATCCTGGCCGTGGGCATCGTCGGCAACACCGAAAACCTCGGCCTGGAAGGCACCGCGGTGAAGGTCGAAAAGGCGCATGTCGTGGTGGACGAGTGGCTGCGCACGGGCGAGCCGGGCGTCTATGCCATCGGCGACCTGGTCGGCCCGCCCTGGCTCGCGCACAAGGCCAGCCACGAGGGGGTAATCTGCGTCGAGAAGATCGCGGGCGTGAACGACGTGCATCCGCTCGACGTGCGCAAGATCCCTGGCTGTACCTATTGCATGCCGCAGGTGGCGTCGGTCGGCCTCACCGAAGCCGCGGCGAAAGGGGCGGGCAGGCAGGTGCGCGTCGGCCGCTTTCCCTTTATCGGCAACGGCAAGGCGATCGCGCTGGGCGAGCCCGAGGGCATGGTCAAGACCGTGTTCGACGCCAAGTCGGGCGAGCTTCTGGGCGCGCACATGATCGGCGCCGAGGTGACCGAACTGATCCAGGGCTACGGCGTGGCGATGACGCTGGAAACCACCGAGGCCGAGCTGATGCACGCCGTGTTCCCGCACCCGACCTTGAGCGAAATGATGCACGAGGCGGTGCTTGATGCCTACGGCCGCGTAGTTCATATTTAGCCAACAACCAATATTGCATGGCATCCTTGGATTGATGAGGGGGCAGGAAATGCTGAGAAGCGAAATACGCGACGGCCTTCAGCGAATTATTCGAGTACTTGGCAACGATGCAGTAACCGGAATGGCAAAGGCGCCGCCGGATCGCGACATCTTTTTAGATATGGGGACACAGGCATTCGAAACAATCATCACTGCTTACAAATCATTTTCGGATTCGGAAAAAAAAATTTTTCTGGAATTGGGTTTGGACGATTTGAAGGAGACGAAATGGTGGTCATCGTTATTTCGGCTATTAAACGACGAGACTAGGGAACGCGAAAAGTTGTTTGCGGTTCGCCGAGTTTTTCACAGATGTAACTTGGCCACGGAAATTCTTCCACAACTGCTTAGGATTTTTGAGCAAGAGGTTCCCAATGGAGTCACTGAAGGTCCAGTATCAAAACAAAGGGCATATTTGACTATAGTCCTGCCCGAGCCGCCCGAGTTGATTTCGAGTCTCCGACGTGTACGAGAAATGTTTAAGGCTGTCGATCAACTTTACAACGCGCTGTCAACTTTGCGCGAGGCAAAAGCAGAACCGCTAGCATTAGTACGCTGTGATTCTAGGAGTGACCAATCGTTTGATTTTCTAGGCGCGAAAGACATCATCATGGAGATGCGGCTCTTTGTGGTCGAGCTATTTGACCGTCTTGCTTTTTTCAAGCAGAGAAAACTGATTGCAAATCTTGATGGCATTTCGAAATCAATGAGTGTTCTCGACGATCTAAAAAATGCTCAAGATAATGGCACAATATCTCCTGAGCAGGCAGAGATACTCAAGAGGGCGATTGTGGGCGCTGCCGACGCGCTGCTTGAAACCGGAGCTATTACGCCCGAAATGGTAAAAGCCGCTGCGGAGAATCGCCTTGAACTAGTCAAACCTGGAGCAACACTTATGCTTCCAAAGCCTGGTAGCTCGCATCTTGACCAGGATCGGAAACAGCGGAGACGCAGAGAAAGGATGCCTGAAAAGGACACTGAGGGTGATATTGGCAAAAAAAGTCCTTCGCGTGACGCAAACAGAAAAATTAGGCGGCTAGAAGAGGATGAAGAAGATTAGATGCTAGACAATAGGCAACAAACTGTCTCAGTCAGCACGATCTGGAACAGCTATCACGATGGTTGAAAGCTAGTGGATTCCTCGCTTCGCCACCCCGAAAAGGCGCACCGGCCCGACAACCCGGTCAAGCGCAAGCCCGAGTGGATTCGCGTCAAGGCGCCGGTCTCGCCCGAGTACCACGCCACGCGCCGGCTGATGCGCGAGTTGAACCTCAATACCGTGTGCGAGGAGGCGGCCTGTCCCAATATCGGCGAGTGCTGGAAGCACGGCCACGCCACGGTGATGATCCTGGGCGCGGTATGCACGCGCGCCTGCGCCTTCTGCAACGTCGCCACCGGCAGACCCGACAAGCTCGACCCGCACGAGCCCGAACACGTGGCCGAGGCGGCGGCCAAGCTGGGCCTGAAGCATCTCGTGGTCACCTCGGTCGACCGCGACGACCTGGACGACGGCGGCGCCTCTCAATTTGTCCGTGTCATCCAAGAAATCCGCAAGCGCACGCCCGGCACCACCATCGAGGTGCTGACGCCCGATTTCCTCAGGAAGGACGGCGCGATCGAGGCGGTGGTGCGCGCCCGGCCCGACGTCTACAACCACAACCTCGAGACCGTCCCCAGGCTCTATGCCGCGATCCGTCCCGGCGCGCGGTATTTCCATTCCCTGCGCCTCTTGGACCAAGTCAAGCGCCTCGACCCCGCCATGTTCACCACGTCGGGCATGATGGTGGGCCTGGGCGAGACCAAAGAGGAAGTGTTGCAGGCGATGGACGACCTGCGCGCGGCAGGCGTGGATTTCCTCACCGTCGGCCAGTACCTCCAGCCCACGCCCAAGCATGCCGGCGTTGACCGCTTCGTCACGCCCGAGGAATTCGAGTCCTACAAGCGCGCGGCCTACGCCAAGGGCTTCCTGATGGTGGCGTCCTCGCCGCTTACGCGCTCGTCCTATCTCGCCGGCGACGATTTCGCCCGCCTGCGCGCGGCGCGCAACGCCAAGCTGGCTTCTGGGGCATAATCGGCGGGCCATGCCCCGCCACGAAGAGCGCCGCGTGCTGCCCTACCGGCCTGACCAGGTGTTCGACCTGGTGGCGGGCATCGAGCGGTACCCCGAGTTTCTGCCCTGGTGCGTGGCGGCGCGGATTCGTTCGCGCAACGACACCCTCGTGATCGCCGACCTGGTGATCGGCTTCAAGATGTTCCGCGAGCGGTTCACCTCGCGCGAGGAGCTGAAAGCCCCCGACCGCAGCGACGATTCCTACGACGACGGGCCGTTCAAGCAACTCGCCAACCACTGGGTGT
>JBQTIS010000015.1:0-2568 GCA_052387895.1 Rhodospirillales bacterium
GCACGTCGATCTGTCGCAGCTTCGTCACGATCTGCTCGGGGCTATGTCGTTTCCTCGCCATCTTCCAGGATCCTTTCCACGCTGATTATCTCAATCAGCCCGGTCCAAGAAAACCCGGTCAGGTCACTACGCAAGGGCTCCGCGCATCGCCTCCGGGCGACAGCTCCAACCCGGCCAGTCACCGTCCAATCCGCACCGCCCGGGGGGGCCAACATTCGAAGCGAAAAGGGGGACAGCTTTCAAAGCGAATTGACACAACAATAAGCCGTGCTCGCGATCCGAAGGCCGAGAGAATCAGGCCAAACAGCAGGCGGAAAAGTAAAACCATGACTTCGACATTACCCACCCGGCCGCATCACGCAAGCCGGATGAGGTTCTTGGTAGGGACAACCGGGACCTACCGCCCGATACCAAGAATCTTGTTGAGATATGCGCTCATCGCGTCGGCGGTGGTGAATTCGGGCGTAGTGTCGGTCACGCCGAGATAGTAGATCACCAATGCCGCGTTCTGCCCGCGCATCGCCGCCGCATCACGGAACAAACGCAGTTCGGTGCTGGGATGATCGGCGAACTTGGCGCGAGCGATGGAAACATCCGCCGTCTTCTCCAGCGCGGCGGGCTCCATAAATACCGCGTGCGCCTTGGTGAAAGGGTCGATTCCATCGACCCGGATGAAGCGGTATTCGCCCGCGACGTTTGCGACGCGGATCACGACGCGGGTCTCGGACTCGGACCGGCCTTTCAGCACGGCCCAGGCAAGTTTGATGGTCGGCGAGATGAACAGCGAATCCGCGCCGTGAACCCTTGTCTGCGCGGTCGCGGCCGATGCCCACATCGCCGCCACGACAAGATATGCGGCAATGGTGCCGCCAAATCGCCTCATGCGTCGTCTCCCGTCAGCAATTGCACGTCCCGCGCAGGCAGGCGCACGCCGACTGCCGCGCCAGGCGCGAAACGCTCGCCTTCGCATTCGAAGCGCACGACCAGCAGAGGCTGGCCGCCAGCTTCGACCACGTATTCGGCTTTCTCGCCCAAATAGCCGCGCGAGCGCACGATACCGGGGATGGTCCCAACCGCGCCCGACCTCTCCAACGCAATCGCCTCCGGCCGCAGAACGGCGCGCGCCTTCAGACCGGCTCGCAGCCCCTCCCACGCCCCTTCCAGCGGGTGCGCCGCGCCGCCCATCTCGATCACGACGCGAGCGGCTGTCACTTCACGCAGCATGACGTCGATCAGATTGGCGCGGCCGATGAATCCCGCGACGAACACCGTGGCGGGCCGGCGATAGAGCTGGTCGGCGGTGCCGAGCTGCACGATGCGCCCCTTGTTCATCACGGCGATACGGTCGGAGATCGCCATCGCCTCTTCCTGGTCATGCGTGACATAGATCGTGGTGATGCCCAGGGTCCTTTGCAGGCGTTGAATCTCTCCGCGCATCTGCACGCGCAACTTGGCGTCGAGATTCGACAGCGGCTCGTCGAACAGCAGCACGCGCGGTTTGATGACGATGGCGCGCGCGAGGGCAACGCGCTGCTGCTCGCCGCCCGAGAGCTGGTGCGGCATTTGCCGCTCGTAGCCTTTCAGGCCGACCAGCGCCAGCACATCGCCGACCGCCCCGCCGAGCCCGTCTTCGCTCCACCGGCGCACACGCAGGCCATAGGCCACGTTCTCGTAGACGCTGAGATGCGGAAACAACGCGTAGTTCTGAAACACGAAGCCGATGTCCCGCTCGTTGGCCATGACCTGCGTGACGTCGCGCTCGCCGATGTGGATCGCGCCATCGCTCGGCTTCTGGAAGCCCGCGATCATGCGCAGCGTGGTGGTCTTGCCGCAGCCCGAGGGTCCCAGCAGCGTCAACAGCTCGCCCGGCCTGACGTCCAGGCTCACGTCGCGCGCGGCGTACACCTCGCCCTTCACGCGGTGCTGGAACCGGGCGCTGACCGAAGCCAGTTTGATGCCGACCGCCTCCATTGCCGCTACCCCGCCGCCAGCCCGGACATCGACAAATCGCCGGACGCGGCGCGCAGACGTTCCAGAATGCGACTGATGGCCGTCGTCACGATCAGCACGACGACGATCACGAACACCGAGAACGCCGCCGCCGGCCCCAGCGAAAGTTCCGTCATGTTCTCCAGGATCCGCACGGTAATCAGCGTCCAATTGATCGATACCAGGAAGATCGTAGCGCTGATGGCGGTCATCGACCGAATGAACACCACGCCCAGGCCGGCGAAGAACGCGGGCAAGACCAGCGGCAACGTCACGCGTCGGAACGTGGTGAAGCTGCGCGCGCCAAGGCTTTGCGACGCCTCTTCGATGCTGCGGTCGATCTGCTGCAACAACGCCACCGTGGTGCGGATGCCGGTGGGGCTGTAGCGGAACACGTAGCACGCAACGATGATCAACGCCCCTCCGGTCAGCGCGATGGGAGGATCGTTGAACGCGATCAAATAGGCGATTCCCACGATGGTGCCGGGCAGCGCATAATTGGCCATCGACGCGATTTCCATCGCGTGGCGCCCGGCAAATTCGCCGCGGGCGACCAGATAGCCGACAAGAACGCCGAAC
>JBQTIS010000016.1:0-2219 GCA_052387895.1 Rhodospirillales bacterium
CGGGCGATCCCGCGGGCGAGGTGCTGATCGACTCCAGCGTGCTCGACAATCTCGGCCGCGACCCCTATGGACGCGCCGCGCCGCCTTCGCCCGCGGCGCAGCAGCGCAAGCCGCAATTGAAGGCGCCGCCGAAATCGAAAGCGCCGGCGCCCGCGCCCGGACCGCATTCGCAGGCGCCGGGGGAATGGACGCCCGCGCCCTATGCCACGCTGCCGCAGGGCGGCCTGCTGCCGCCGCCGGGCCCGGGCGAGCTGGAGCGCCGCCAACAGCAGATCAACGCCGCCCTCGGCCGCGCCCAGCCCGCGCCGGCCGCGCCCGCCGCCGCGCCGGCGAAACCCGGCGCATCGCCCGCCAAATCGGCCGCGGCCAAGAAACCGGGTGCCGCCGGGGCGAAGCCGCCCAGCGCCGCGCCGGTCGCCCCGGTGACGGCCGCGCCCGCCCATCAGTTGCCGCAGTTCCAGCAGCCGGCCTACCAGCCGCCGGCGCCGATGGCGGCCACCCCCGCCGTGCCGCCGCTGCCGGGCTCGGCCCTGGCGCCGACGCCCGAGCCGCCGCCGATGGCGCCGCCCACGCCGCCGCCGGCCGCGTTCAGCGCGCCGCCGCGACCCGCCGTATCGCCGGTGCCCACCGCCGCCTCGGCTCCGCCGCCCGCTTCCACGCCCATGGCCGCCGCGCCGACCCAGATCACCCCTCCGGCCAAAGCGCCCGCCGGGCAGGCCGCGCAACCGCAATCGCCGGTGCGCATCGCCGCGCCCGCGCCGGGCGCCGCGACCGCGCCGGCCTTGCCGCCGCCGGGCCAACCCGCTTCGCGCCCGCCCCAGGGCGAGCCCGCGCCCGTCTTCGCGCCCTCGGGCAAGTCGGCCGCGCGGGTCAATTTCCTCGCCGGCTCGTCCGACCTGCCGGAGAACGCCAAGCCGCAATTGAAGGCCGTCGCCGAGCAGATGAACCGCGACGCCGACATGCGGGTCCAGCTCCTGGCCTATGCCGGCCCGCGCGAGGACACCGCCAGCCAGACCCGGCGGCTGTCGTTGTTCCGCGCGCTCGCCGTGCGCACCTACCTGATCGAGCAGGGCATCCGCTCCACGCGCATGGACGTGCGCGCGATGGGCAACAAATACGACGACGAACCGGCCGACCGGGTCGACGTCGTGATCGCCGACCGCTAGACTCGCACCGTCCTACCCGATACCTACATACCCGGAACGGGAAGCCGGCGCCGGCGGCCGCTCGCCTGAAGCGCAGGTCCCCCGAAGCGTCCGCCCCAAGGGAGCCGTCGCCCGAATGACACGCCCGCAGCGGTATCTCACGCGCATGGCGCTGTTCCTGGCCGTGGTCGCCGCCGGCGCCGGCGCGCTGTACGCGCCGCTGATGAACGCCTTCGGCGCCACGCCGGTGCTGAACGGCGTCATCCTGGGCGTGCTTCTGATCGGGATTCTCTACAATTTCCGCAGCGTGGTGATCCTTTATCCCGAAGTGCGATGGATGGAGTCGTTCAAGCGCGCGCGGGCCGGGGGCGATCTGGCGCCCGACGACCATCCGCCGCGCCTGCTGACGCCGATGGCCAAGATGCTGGCCGAGAAGAAGGGCCGCCTGATCCTTTCCGCCCCTTCCACCCGCACCATCCTCGACGGCGTGGGCACGCGGCTCGAGGAAAGCCGCGACATCTCGCGCTACATGATCGGCCTTCTGATCTTCCTGGGGTTGCTCGGCACGTTCTGGGGGCTGCTGCAGACCGTGCAGGCCGTGGGCAAGGTGATCGGCGGGCTCACCGCCGGGGGCAACGCCGACTTCGCCGCCGCGTTCGCCGAGTTGAAGGCGGGGCTCGAAGCGCCGATCGGCGGCATGGGCACGGCGTTCAGCGCGTCGCTGTTCGGCCTCGCGGGCTCGCTGGTGCTGGGTTTCCTGGAATTGCAGGCGGGCCAGGCGCAAAACCGCTTCTACAACGACCTGGAGGAATGGCTGTCGGGCCTGACGCGGCTGTCGAGCGGCGGCCCCGGCGGCGACGACCAGTCCGTGCCGGCCTACATCCAGGCGCTGCTGGAGCAGACCGCGGAAAGCCTCGACAACCTGCAGCGCACCATCTCGCGCACCGAATCCGACCGCCTCGCCGCCAGCAACAACTTCAAGGTCCTCGCCGATCACATGATCGCCCTCACCGACCAGCTGCGCGCGCAGCAGCAGGTCGTGCAGCGGCTGATGGAGACCCAGACCGACATGCG
>JBQTIS010000017.1:0-9672 GCA_052387895.1 Rhodospirillales bacterium
CCGACCAGGCACACGGCCTGGGCGCGCGCGCGCAAGGTCGCGGCCAGGCCCGGATCGGTGGCGGCGCTGCGGCCCTGGCGGCGCGTCATGCCGAACGCGACGACCCGCGCGCGCTTGAGGGCGGGCATCGCCTCGAAGGTGGCGTCGTCGGTGGGATTGGCCCCGGGCCAGCCCGCCTCGACGTAATCGATGCCGAGGGCGTCCAGCGCCTCGGCGATGGCGATCTTGTCGGCGACGCCGAAATCGACGCCCTGCGTCTGCGCCCCGTCGCGCAGCGTGGTGTCGTAGAGATAGACGCGGCCGGCGTCGCCGGATTCGGACGCGGCAGGGTTCGTCATGCGCGGGAAACTAGACGGAAACGCTTCGTGCTACAACGGCTTGCCGCCGGTCACAGGACCATCACCGGAACGTCGTAGCGCTTGAACACGGCGTCGGACGTGACCAGGGTCAACCCCTCCTCGCGCGCCTGGGCGATCAGCATGCGGTCGAACGGGTCACGGTGGATGGGCGGCAGGCCGCCGGCGGCCAGGGCGTGCCGGCCGGTGATGTTCAGGGTGGTGAAGCGGAACGTGGCCAGGGCTTGCGGCACCCATGCAACGGCCCGGCCCGGCAGTTTCAGTTTTCCCACGGATTGCTTGATGGCGATTTCCCATAGGCTGGCGGCGCTGACGGCCACTTCATTGGCGATATCGGCGATGATGTTAGCGATGGCCCTGGGCAGACGCTCCGGCTCCAACCAAGTCCAGATAAGGACATTGGTATCGAGCAGGTACCTCATTCGTCACGGCCCTCGAAGGCGGCGATGAGTTCCTCGGGCGTTTCATCGAAATCGGGCGCGACCCAAATCTGGCCGCGGTAGAGACCCAAAGGACGTTTGCCCGGCTGCGCCGGCGCGCACGCCACCAGCTTCGCCACGGGACGGCCGTGCCGCGCGATCAGGATTTCCTCTCCCGCCGCCGCCTCGTCCACCAAGCGCGAGAGATTGGTCTTGGCTTCGTAGATGTTGACTTGCTTACCCATAAATCTAGTCTAGTCTGGTCTAGTCTATTTTTCAAGCAATGTAATTTATTGATTTAACTAACTTTCTTCCAAATCGTGCCCTTCGGCGTGTCCTCGAGCTCGATCCCGGCCGCCTTGAGCTGATCGCGGATGCGGTCGGCCTCGGCGAAGTCGCGGGCTTTGCGCGCGGCGGCGCGCGCGGCGATGCGTTGTGCGATCTCCCCGGGCGCAAGCTCCGATTTGCCCGCGCCCTGGAACCAGGCCGCGGGATCGGCCGCGAGCAGCCCCAACAGTCCGCCCGCGGCCAGAAGCGCGCCCTTGGCCTCGGCCTTCCCGGCCGGGGTCGCGGCCTTGTTCAACGCGCTCGCCAGCTCGTGCAGGTGGGAGATCGCCAGCGGCGTGTTCAGGTCGTCCTCCAGCGCCGCCAGCACGTCGAGCGGCACGTCGCCGGCGGCGGCCTTGGCGTCGGCGGCCTGGCGCAGCGCCGTGTAGAGCCGGTCGAGCGTCGCCTTGGCCTGCCTCAGCCCCTCGCGCGTGAAGTCGAGCGGCTGGCGGTACTGCGCCGCGAGCAGCGCGAGCCTGATCGCCTCGCCCGGAATCCCCTCCGCCAGCAGGTCGGCGATCGTGACGAAGTTGCCGAGCGATTTCGACATCTTCTCGGACTCGATGTTCAGGAACCCGTTGTGCAGCCAGTACCGCGCCATGTCGGCGCCGTGGCAACATTTGCTTTGCGCGATCTCGTTTTCGTGGTGCGGGAACACCAGGTCCTGCCCGCCGCCGTGGATGTCGAAGCTGACGCCCAGGAACTTGCGCGCCATGGCCGAGCATTCGATGTGCCAGCCCGGCCGGCCGCGGCCCCAGGGGCTGTCCCAGCCCGGCAGGTCCGCCGTCGAGGGCTTCCACAGCACGAAGTCGAACGGGCTTTTCTTGTAGGGCGCCACCTCCACCCGCGCGCCGGCGATCATGTCGTCGACCGAGCGGCGCGACAGCCGGCCGTAATCCTTCATCGACGCCACGTCGAACAGCACGTGGCCCTCGGCCGCGTAGGCGTGGCGCTTCTCGATCAGCGCCGCGATCATGGCGATCATCTCGCCGACATGCTGGGTGGCGCGCGGCTCGGCATCGGGCGCGAGCGACAGCAGCGCGCCCATGTCCTCGTGGTACCAGGCGAGCGTGCGTTCGGCGATCGCCTGGATCGGCTCGCCCCGTTCCTTGGCCGCGGCGTTGATCTTGTCGTCCACGTCGGTGACGTTGCGGACATAGGTGACGCGCGGATAGAGCCGCTTCAACAGGCGGTACAGCACGTCGAACGCCACCACGGGCCGGGCGTTGCCGATATGCGCGCGGTCATAGACCGTGGGCCCGCAGACATACATGCGCACGTGCCCGGGATCGAGCGGAACGAATTCCTGCTTCTTCTGGCCCAGCGTGTTGTGCAGGAACAGCGGCATCCGGCTTCTAGGATTTCGGCCTGAAGGCGTTGGTGATGGGATAGCGCCGGTCGCGGCCGAAGGCGCGGCGCGTGATCTTGACGCCCGGCGGGGCCTGGCGGCGCTTGTATTCCGCCAGATCGAGCATGCGCTGGACGCGCGCCACGGTAGCGGGCTCGTGCCCGCGCCCGACGATCTCGGCCGGCGCCATCTCGTGCTCGACCAGGCAGTTCAGGATGTCGTCGAGCTTGTCGTAGGGCGGCAGCGTGTCCTGGTCGGTCTGGCCGGGCTTGAGCTCGGCCGAGGGCGCCTTGGCGATCGAGCGTTCCGGGATCGCCCGGCCCTTGGGGCCGAGCGCGCCCGCCGGGAAGCTCGCGTTGCGCCAGCGCGCGAGCGCGTAGACCGTGGTCTTGTACACGTCCTTCAGCACGGAATAGCCGCCGCACATGTCGCCGTAGAGCGTGGCGTAGCCGACCGACATCTCGGACTTGTTGCCGGTGGTCAGCACCATGAGGCCGAGCTTGTTCGACAGCGCCATCAGCGCCAGGCCGCGCGCGCGGGCCTGGATGTTCTCTTCCGTGATGTCGGGCGGCTTGTCGTTGTAGAGACGGCGCAGCATCTGGTCGAACGCCTTCATCGCCGGCTCGATCTCGACCGTGTCCACGCGCACGCCCAACAGCGCTCCGGTCTCGGCCGCGTCGTCCAGGCTGTGCCGGCTGGAATAGGGGCTGGGCAGCCTCACGCCGCGCACGCGCCCGGGCCCCAGGGCGTCCGCCGCCACGGCGGCCGAGAGCGCCGAGTCGATGCCGCCGCTCAAGCCCAGCAGCACGCCGGGAAAGCGGTTCTTGCCGACATAGTCGCGCAGGCCCAGCATCATGGCGTGGTAGATGGCGGCCGTGGCGTCGAGCGGCTTTTCCACGCGGCCCGCCTCGCAGACCCAGCCGTCGTTGCGCCGGCGCCAGCGCGTCGGCAGCACCGCCTCGGCGAAGCCGGGGCCTTGCACGCGCAGCGCCTGGTCGGCGCCGAGCGCGAACGACGCGCCGTCGAACACCAGCTCGTCCTGCCCGCCCACCTGATTGACGTAGACCAGCGGCAGGCCGGTTTCGACGATCCGCGCCACGGCCAGGTTCAGCCGCTCGTCCCGCTTGTCGGTCTCGAACGGCGAGCCGTTCGGCACGATCAATATCTCCGCGCCGGATTCCTCCAGGCACTCGGCCGAGTCCTGGGTCCACATGTCCTCGCAGATCATCACGCCCAGCCGCACGCCGCGGCACACCATCGGCCCCGGCAGCGGGCCGGAAGCGAACACGCGCTTCTCGTCGAACACGCCGTAGTTCGGCAGGTCGTGCTTGAAGCGCATGGCCTGCACCTTGCCGGCGTCGGCCAGGATCGCGGCGTTGTAGAGCAGGCCCCCCTCGCGCCAGGGCGTGGTGATCAAGACCGCCGGCCCGCCGTCGGAAGTGGCCTGGGCCACGCGGCCCGCGGCCGCCGCGCACGCGGCCTGGAACGCCGGCTTCAGCACCAAATCCTCGGGCGGGTAGCCCGCGATCGCGAGCTCGCCCGGCACCACCAGATCGGCCTCGTGCCTGGCCGCCTCGGCGCGCGCCTTGAGCAGCCGGTCGGCGTTGCCCTCGGCGTCGCCGACGGTCGGATTGATCTGCGCCAGCGCGATGGAGAACGAGTCGGTCATGGCGGGCGTAAATTAGCGCGGAATTCCCGCCGTGACCACGGCGGCGGGCCGGGCCTACGCAACCGCTTCCAGTCCTTTTTTCGCGACCAGTGTCAGAAGCTTCAGCGACGGTCCGCGCGGGCGCTTCTCGCCCCGCTCCCACTGACTGACGAGCCCGGGGGTGACGTTGAGATAGCGGGCGAATACCGTCTGGCTCGCTCGCTCGCGATGGCGGATTTGCCGGATTTGTCTGGCCGTCAACGCCTTCACCGGCGTCAGGCACATCGCATCGAATTCTTTCATGGTCTGCTTGCTCAACACGCCGGCCTCGCGCAATCCCAAAGCGGTTTCGTGCACGGCGGCAAGCGGTCTGCTGCGATACTGCCTAGCCATGGCATTCGATCTCCTTCAAGGCCCCGCTTCCCGTCGCGGCGGACAACGCCGCCCCATCCATCGCCAACACGTGGTTCGCCAAGCCGCGGAACGCTTTCAGTTCATCGGGGCGGATATCGTCGCGATCGCTTTTGGCGAAACCGTAGACAAAGAAGGCGTTCGATCCGCGGCGGAACAACACGACGACGCGGTAGCCTCCCGACTTTCCCTGGCCTTTCCGCATCACCCGCTGTTTGATCACGCCGCCGCCGAGATCGGCGTCCGCCAGATCCGCTCGAATTCGCAGCGCGGCAGCGCATAGAACGACGTCGTCGATATCTTCACGGGCGGCGAAACGCTGAAACGGCTTAGTCAGGAAAACCCGCACCCGGCCTCGAACCCCGGCTGTTGGAACACTGGGTTCTATAGCACAGAGTGCTATAGATGGTCAATCGACCCGACCGCCCGCGAATGGGCGCCTATCAGCCCTTCTTCCTCATCAGGAACTCGCGGCCGACCTTCACGCGCGCGGCGCCGTCGTATTCCACGATGTCGGCCGTGGCGTAGGTCTCGGACCAGCTCTCGGGCAAATACGAGCCGGTGCCGATGATGTCGACCGGCGCGCGGGCGATCGCCATCACCTTGCACTTCTCGGGATTGAAGCCCGAGGAGGCGACCAGCTGGACCTTGGCGAAGCCGGCGTCGTTCAGCGCCTCGCGCAGATGCCAGATCGCGGCCGCCGACACGCCGGTGCCGACCAGGTAGCGCAGGTCGCGCTCGGAGCGGTAGCCGCGGATCGCCTCGGGCACGTTGCGCTCGAGCACGGCGTAGGAGCGCGGCGGATCGAGCCCCTCGACGAAACGCCCGCCGGCCGTGTCGAGCCTGATGCCGAGCGTGCCCTTGGCGGCGAGATCGGGGAACCGCCGGCACACATCGAGCGCGTCGCTGAGCTCGCGGCCGAAATAGTCCACCAGCACGTAGAGCGGCTGGCCGGGGAAGGTCTCGTGGAACATCTCGGCCGCGCGCACGGTCGAGCCGGCATAGCCGATCAGCGCGTGCGGCATGGTGCCGAAGCCGGTCTTCTGGTCGAAGTAATGCGCCGTGGCGTCGGTGGCGTTGCCCATGAAGCCGGCCGCGCCCACCTTGCGCTTGGCGCGCGCGGAACCCACCGAGGCGCCGTAGGCCATCAGCTCGGCCATGTCGGCGCCGGCGCAGTGGCGCGCGTCCATCGCCAGGAAGCGCGTGCTGGGCAGGTCGACGCACATGGTGAAGGCGTTCCATGCCGCCACGCAGGGCGGGCCTAGCAGTTGCAGGTACAGGGTCTCGAGATCGGCCAGGTGATAGAGCGAGCCCGAGAGATAGACGATCGGCTCGCCCGCGCCGACCCACTTGCCCTCGGGATAGTTGAGCTCGATCTCGAAGCGCGTGCGCCGCTCCGCCGCCACGCGGGCGAGCCACTCCGCCGCGAGCCGGGGGGCCGAAATCACGGGCCGGCGCATGAACACCGCGTAGGGGGCGCGGCACGCGCCGAACTGGGCGACGACCACCTTGTTTCGCTGTAATTACTTGCCGGACCGCGCCGAGAGCACGCCGCCCGCGGGCCCGGGGCCCGAGGGCCCGCCCGGGACGCCGCCGGGCGGCGATTCGGAACCCGGCGCCAGCTTGGCCCGCGCGGTCACGACGCGGCGGACGCCGCGGCCAGGCGCCGGTCGCCGGCCCGGGCGCGCTTCAGCTCCTCGGCGATGGTGAAGGCCAGCTCGAGCGACTGGCTGGCGTTCAGCCGCGGGTCGCAATGCGTGTGGTAGCGGTCCTTCCGCGTTTCGTCGGTGATCGCCTGGGCGCCGCCGATGCACTCGGTCACGTCCTGGCCGGTCATCTCGAAATGCACGCCGCCGGCGTGCGTACCCTCGCCCGCGTGCACCGCGAAAAAGCCGCGCACCTCGGCCAGGATGCGGCCCACCGCGCGGGTCTTGAAGCCGCTCGACGACTTGACCGTGTTGCCGTGCATCGGGTCGCACGACCACACCACGGTGCGCCCCTCGCGCCTGACCGCGCGCACCAGCGCCGGCAGCTTGGCCTGCACGTCGTCGGCGCCCATTCGGGCAATGAGCGTCAGCCGCCCCGGCGCGTCGTCGGGGTTCAATATGTCGATCAGCCGGATCAGCTCGTCCGCCGCCATCGACGGCCCCACCTTGACGCCGACCGGGTTCTTGACGCCGCGCGCGAACTCGACATGCGCGCCGTCGGGCTGGCGCGTGCGGTCGCCGATCCACACCATGTGGGCCGAGCAGTCGTACCACTCCCCGGTCAGGCTGTCCTGGCGCGTCAGCGCCTGTTCGTACCAAAGCAGCAGCGCCTCGTGCGAGGTGTAGAAGCTGGTCTCGCGGATCTGCGGCGAGGATTCGGCGGTCAGCCCGCACGCCTCCATGAACGCCAGCGACTCGCTCAAGCGCCCGGCCAGCTCCTGGTAGCGGTTGCCCTGCGGGCTGCCGGCCACGAAGTCGAGGTTCCAGCGATGCACCTTGTGCAAATCGGCGAAGCCGCCCTGCGCGAAGGCGCGCAGCAGGTTGAGCGTGGCGGCGGACTGGTTGTAGGCGCGGATCAGGCGCTGCGGGTCGGGCTGGCGCGCCGCCGCCTCGAACTCGATGCCGTTGACGATGTCGCCGCGATAGGAGGGCAGCGAGCGGCCGCCCTGCTCCTCGGTCGGGCCCGAGCGGGGCTTGGCGAACTGGCCGGCCATGCGGCCCACCTTCACCACCGGGCAGGCCGCGCCGAAGGTCAGCACCACCGCCATCTGCAGCAGCACCTTGAACGTGTCGCGGATGTTGTTGGCGCGGAACTCGGCGAAGCTCTCGGCGCAGTCGCCGCCCTGGAGCAGGAACGCCTTGCCCTCAGCCACGCGGCCGAGCGCCTTCATCAGATCGCGCGCCTCGCCCGCGAACACCAGGGGCGGAAAGATCGCGAGCTGCGCCTCGGCCTCGGCCAGCGCCTTCTTGTCCGGGTAGTCCAGCACCTGGCGGATCGGCTTTAAGCGCCAGCTCTCGGGGGTCCAACTCTGCGGCATGTCCTTGTCTCCAGCGGCCCCGGGGAGCCTAGCCGGGCTTCCCGCCCCGGGCGAGGGCAATAAGCTAATACGCTGATTTCGGGAGGGATTCCAGCGGAAGGTTCGAGTCGGCGGACGCTCGGCGGTAGCGGCGGGGTTTCAACCCGCGTGTCGCGGCGAATCGCGCCCGCGCAGAAGCCCGGGGTCGCGCGGGGGACGGGTGGCTCGCAGCCAGAATAACGACTATTCTGAGTTGCGCGGATCCGCATTCCACCATGGCTTCATGAACCCCATCTTCGACCGCCGTTGCCTATTGCTGTTCCTGGCGCCGGCCGTCGGGTTTGGCGCGATTCATGCGTTCGTTAATTGTTGGTGGCGCGTCGGCTTTCCGTTGAAATGGGAGGTCGGCCTGGGCATGACGGCCAGCGCCGCGCTGACCAACAATACACAAATCGCGTTGATGTTCCTGATCCTGCTGTCCGCGGTCGCGCTGACGGCGGTGGTCTATTGCTGCATCGACATGAAGGAGCATCTGGCGGGCCCGGACTTCGCCGTGGCGTTCGCGGCCGCGGCGTCGATTTCCACGACGTTGTCCTTCGCGCTCGTTGTGCTGGACGACAGCCACCTCTACCAGCGCCTGGGCGACGGACTCTATTCGTCTTTGATCGAGCGGCATTTCGGGACAGGCCACACGATCCGTCTGCTCGATGCTTATCTGGCGATTTCCAACGTTGCCGTGATCTGGGCGGCGATCTTCCTGGCGATCGACGCGACGACGACCCTCGCGGTTCCCGCGCCGGCCGATGGGGGCAGGCCCACGCCCGAGGAGGAAGCCGCCTTCATCCGCGCACAGGCCGACCGCTTGAAGATCGTTCTCTATGTCTCTACGGCGGTCCTGGTCGTGGGCGTGCTGGAGATGCGCAGTTGGATGGTCTGGCCGGCGCCGGCGATCGAGAAAGGCCAGGAGCCCGCGTATCGCGCGCTGGTGGCGGCGCTTATGACCGGCGAATCCACCAGCTTCGTGGCGATTCTCGCGGGCATCACTGCGCCGCCGGCCGTGCTGATTTACCGGCGCCGCAACGCGCTGGTCCATAGATGGTCCGCCGCGGCGCCGGCGGCGCCCCGCGCCGATGCGGCGAAATGGATCAAGGATCACGGTCTCGATTTCGCTCCGCTGGACGCGTTCAAGATCGCGGTGGCGATCCTGGGGCCGTGGCTGGCGGGTTCGGTGGGGGATTCACTGGGCGGCATGCTGCCCAAGCTGGCGGGTTCGTAGAGCGGCGTTTTTACCGCTTGGAGCCGAGTGCTTCGCGTCGTGGAGCGATGATCCGGAGGCGCGGCGCTACTCCGCCGCCTTGGTCGCAGCTGGCTCCGCCACCTTCGTGCGCATGGTGACGAATTCCTCGGCCGCGGTGGGGTGGATACCGATGGTGCGGTCGAACGCGGCTTTGGTCAGGCCCGCGCGCACCGCGATGGCGACGCCCTGGATGATCTCGGGCGCATCCATGCCCACCATGTGCGCGCCCAGCACCCGGTCGCTGGCGAGATCGACCACCAGCTTCATCAGCGTGCGCTCCTTGCGGCCGCTGAGATCGTGCTTCATCGGCGTATAGACCGAGCGGTAGATGTCGAGCGCGAAGCCCCTGGCGCGCGCGCGTTCCTCGCTCAACCCCACCACGCCGACCGGCGGCTGGCTGAACACGGCCGAGGGCACGTTGTCGTGGTCCACGGGCCGGGGCTTGCCGCCATAGAGCGTGTCGGCGAAGGCGTGGCCCTCCATCAGCGCCACGGGCGTGAGGTTGAGGCGGTCGGTCGCGTCGCCCACGGCGTAGATCGACGCCACCGAGGAACGCGACCACTGGTCCACCTTGACCGCGCCGTTGGCCGCGAGCGCGACGCCGATTTCCTCCAGCCCCAGCCCCCTGGTGTTGGGCGCCCGGCCGGTGGCGTACATCACCAGGTCGCACTCCACCGGCTTGCCGGAAGAAAAGCGCAGCCGATAGCCCTTGCCGCGCCGCTCGATCGCCGCGGGCTCGCGGCCGTAAAGAATCTTGATCCCCTTGTTCTTCATCTCGCCGGACAGGTGCGCGCGCACGTCCTGATCGAAGCCGCGCAGAATCAGGTTGCGGCGATAGACCAGCGTCACCTCGGCGCCGAGG
>JBQTIS010000018.1:0-2330 GCA_052387895.1 Rhodospirillales bacterium
CCAGGCACACGCGATGGCAGAAGCCGCAGTCCGGGTCGTAGAAAATCCGTACGCGGCCGAGCCGCTCGCCCCGCCGGCGCAGCAGCCGGCGCCACCATTCATCGGGCGCCAGCAGCGCCAGCATCGCCAGGCAGATATAGGGGAAGGTCCCGATGTTCAGAAACACGATGAACGACAGATGCATCAGCGCTGCGCCGGCGAGGGCCGCCGCGCGCAGCCAGTCGTTGCGCCAGGGCGAATAAACCATGAACGGCATGGCGAGCTGGAAGGCGATGGTGGCGTAGGTTGCCGCCGCGGCCAGCCACGGCAGCGTTGCGGCGACGAAGAGGCCGGCCGGCGTTCCGCCGAACATGTTGTCGCGCAGCGCCATTCCCACCGCCGCGCCGCCGAGCCATGCCGGGCCCGCCAGCTTGAACAGCGCCGAGAAGATGTAGAGCGATACGATCTGCAGGCGCACCGCCAGGATCGGCAGCCTGGGGCAGGGGCGCTCGCGCGGCTGCGGATCGAGGGCCGAATCGATGCTCCAGTAGCGGTTGAGCGGCAGGAACAGGCACCAGATCAGCAGCAGCCGCGTCAGCGCCTCGGCGCCGGAATTCAGGTAGTAGTTCCGCCAGTAGAGATAGAGAAAAAACAGCAGCACGGCCGCGTTCGCCAGACGGGTACGGTAGCCCAAGGCGAACGCCAACAGCGCCGCCGGATACAGCACCGGCAGCATGGCGCCGAGCCGCAGCGTTTCCAACGCCCAGGCGATCGCCTTGGTGACCACGATGTCTGGGTCCGCCGCCAGCATGGCCATCGGCGCGATTCCGGCCTCGCCGTAGAAATCGGCATAGTAGGGCGTGAGATTGATTGCGTAGTCGCCGAGGAGGAACAGAGCGAAGAGGATTCGGAAGATACTCAACGACATGAGGTCGGCCGCCGCCATCGACCGGTCGTTCGCGGGGCCCGCCGAACCGAACAGGAATCGGCCGAGGCGGCTGTCGGCAAATGGCGGTTTGGGTGCCATCGCGCTCAGATAAGGGCGCGCAGGGCAGCCAGCGCCAGAAGATGGCCCGGATAGAACGCGTAGAGCGCGTAGCGCGGCAGAAAGCGGGGGCGTCCTTTGAATGCCCAGGCGAACGCCAGGGCCGCGAGTCCGCCAATAAGGGCAATGCTGGCATCGCGGGTCGGTCCCATCCACCAGGCTTCGTGAGGCGAGCGTCCGACCGGCAGGTTGAGTGCGAACACAAGAGGCAACAGCCACACGGCATGGCTTCGCCCGCCCTGCATCATCATCATCAGCAGCAGCGCGGGCAACAGGATGCCGGCCAGCCCGAATTCCACGCCGGTGTAAGCCCGCGCCGCGGGGACGAGAACCGCCGCGACGCCGACGGCGAAAACAGCGTGCTGTTCGACCAGGCTTCGGGTCCGCAGGGCGGTCGCCACGATCACCCCGAGGCCGAGCGTGAACAGAATGTTGCCCTGGCTGCCGGCGAAAGCGATACCGAAGATCGGCTGGGTAACGACGCCCACCAGCAGCAATGCCCAGGCGTAGGAAGCCGTGTTGGCCCCGCGCAGCAGGTTGCAGGCAATCGCGAAACAGAATAGCGGGAACGAGACTCTGCCGATCCGCCACAACAAGGGCATGGCGCTGCCGAGAATCACGGAGTTCACATGGTCGGCGACCATGCTGAGCGCACCGAACAGCTTCAGCATGTCGAGCGGCGCGCCATCGAACGACGAAGTCAAGCGCGGCCGGGTTTGGACGCCGAAATTCTCGGATTTGGTCATGGAGCCGCGACCTGCCGACATCACGCCTTGTCCGCGCCGCCGCGGGCGCTCAATACCGGTAGTCCTCGATCTTCAGCAGCGGGAACGCGCTCAGCACATGCGGCGGGTTGGTCAGCGCCGCTTGGTGCAGGCACGCGCGGTCGAGCCCGCTGAACGATGTCGCGCCAAGCAAGCCCAGGCAGCGCTTCACTTCGTCCTCCAGCAGCTCGAGCATGCGCACGATGCCGGCCTGGCCCGCCGCCGCCAGCGCGAAACACTGCATCCGCCCGAGCCCCACCAGATGCGCGCCGGCGGCCAACGCCTTCACCACGTCGCTGCCGCGGCAGAAGGCTCCGTCGATCATGATTTTCGCCCGGCCTTGGGCGGCGTCGAGTATCTCCGGCAGAACTTCCATGGCGCCGCGGCCATGATCGAGCTGCCGGCCGCCGTGGTTCGACACGTAGATCCAGTCAACGCCGTGCTCGACTGCGATTTTGGCGTCCTCGGCGGTGGCGATGCCCTTCAGCACCAGCGGGATCTTCAGTTTGGACTTCACGCGCTTCACCGTGCGCCAGTCCAGA
>JBQTIS010000019.1:0-4914 GCA_052387895.1 Rhodospirillales bacterium
CTACGGCATCCCCAATTTCAAGCTGGAAAAGGACGTCGTGCGGCGCCGCACGCGCCTGCTGGAACAGGGCGGCGTTCGGTTCCATCTCAATTTCGAGGTCGGCCGCGACGCCTCGCTGGCCGAGCTGCGCCGGCGCCACGATGCCGTGCTGCTGGCGAGCGGCGTTTACAAGGCGCGCGACATCCAGTGCCCCGGCTCCGGCCTCGCCAACATCGTGCCGGCGATGCGCTATCTCACCGCCAGCAACCGCAAGGGCCTGGGCGACGAGGTGCCGGAGTTCGACTCGGGCGCGCTCGACGCCCGGGGCAAGAAGATCGTGGTCCTGGGCGGCGGCGACACGGCGATGGACTGCGTGCGCACGGCGGTGCGCCAGGGCGCGACTTACGTCAAATGCCTCTACCGCCGCGACCGCGCCAACATGCCGGGCTCGATGCGCGAGGTCAGGCACGCGGAGGAGGAAGGCGTCGAGTTCGTGTGGCTGTCGGCGCCCGAGGCGTTCCTCGGCGACGCGGGGGGCGACCGCAAGGTGTGCGCGGTGCGCGCCAGCCGCGTGCATCTGGGCGTGCCCGACTCGACCGGACGCCAGACGCCCCAGGCGATCGAGCATTCGCATTTCAACGTCGAGGCCGACCTGGTGATCAAGGCCCTGGGCTTCGATCCCGAGAACCTGCCGGCGCTGTTCGACGCGCCCGAACTGAAGGTCACGCGCTGGGGCACGCTCGCCATCGACCACCGCACGCAGATGACCAATCTCGACGGCGTGTTCGCCGCCGGCGACATCGTGCGCGGCGCCTCGCTGGTGGTCTGGGCGGTGCGCGACGGGCGCGACGCCGCCGAGGGCATCCACCGCTATCTCGACGCCAGGGCCGCGGGCGAAGAGGCCGTCGCCGCGGCGGCTGAATAACGGCCAAAGGAGAAACAGATGCGCCTTCGGTCGCTACTTGGCGTTTTGACGATTGCGGGGCTCATTGCAGCGGCAAGCGCGCCTGCGCGCGCCGTCGACGCGGAATCAATCGCGGCGGCTCGGGAATTCATGAAGGCGATCAGAGCCGAGTCGACGCTCGACCAACTGATGCCGAGCATCAGTTCGTTGATCGTGAATCTGATCCGGCAAGCCAACCCCGGCCAGGGGCAAAAGTTCGCCGAGATAGTCGATCGGCACTTCACGCCGGCGTTCAACGCGCGACGGGCCGAGTACCTGGACGGCTTGGCGCAGGTTTACGCGCTGAATTTCACGGCGGCGGAACTGCGCGAGCTAAGCACGCTCTACTCGACGCCGACCGGGAAGAAATTCGCCGAAAAGCAGGGTGAAATCGCCAAGCAATCGATGGCATTCGGCGGGCGCTGGGGCCAGGAACTGGCACGCGAGGTATTGCGCAGCCTTGAGCCCGAGCTGCGCGCCAAAGGACTTAAGGCGCCAATCTAGCGCGAAAGGCACGGCCATGAAGCGCGAAACGAAAGACAACGGCCAGCAATTCGTTCGGGAATGGAAGGCCAACGCCGCGTTCTTGGAAAAAGCCGGGGTCTACCGGCCGGAAGACGAGCACGACGCCTGCGGCGTGGGTTTCGTCGCCGCGATCGACGGCGCGCCGCGCCGCGCCGTGGTCGAGGCCGCGATCGGCGCGCTGAAATCGGTCTGGCACCGCGGGGCCGTGGACGCCGACGGCAAGACCGGCGACGGCGCCGGCATCCACGTGCAGGTGCCGCAGGACTTCTTCAAGGAGCACATCGCGCGCACCGGCCGCGAGCCGGGCGACGGCAAGCTGGCCGTCGGCGTGGCGTTCCTGCCGCGCACTGATTTCGGCGCGCAGGACCGCTGCCGCTCGATCGTCGAAAGCGAAATCCTGGCCTACGGCCACCGCATCTGCGGCTGGCGCCAGGTGCCGGTCAACATCGACGTGATCGGCGAAAAGGCCAACGCCACGCGGCCCGAGATCGAGCAGATCATCATTTCGAACGCGCGGGGCGTCGACGATCCGCAGTTCGACCTCGACCTCTACATCATCCGCCGGCGCATCGAGAAGCGGATGTGGGCCGAGTCGCTGACCGAGTTCTACATCTGCTCGCTGTCCTGCCGGTCGATCATCTACAAGGGCATGTTCCTGGCCGAGCAGCTGACCGCGTTCTATCCCGACCTGCTCGACCCGCGCTTCGTGTCGAATTTCGCCATCTACCACCAGCGCTATTCCACCAACACGTTCCCCACCTGGCGGCTGGCGCAGCCGTTCCGCGTGATCGCGCACAACGGCGAGATCAACACGCTGCGCGGCAACATCAACTGGATGAAGAGCCACGAAACCCGGATGGCGCACAAGCTGTTCGGCGAGCAGATCGACGACGTGAAGCCCGTGATCCAGCCCGGCGGGTCCGACTCGGCCGCGCTCGACAACGTGTTCGAGGTGATGCTGCGCGCCGGCCGCCAGCTGCCGATGGTGAAAAGCCTGATGATCCCGCAGGCTTGGGCCGGCAGGCCGACCGTGCCCGAGGAGCACCGCTACCTTTACAACTGGTGCAATTCGGTGATGGAGCCGTGGGACGGCCCGGCGGCGATCGCCGCCTTCGGCGGGCGCTGGGTGATGGGCGGGATGGACCGCAACGGCTTGAGGCCGATGCGCTACACCATCACGGCCGACGGCATGATCGTCGCCGGCTCCGAGACCGGCATGGTGCGCGTGAACGAGGCCGAGGTGGTGGAGAAGGGGCGGCTCGGCCCCGGCGAGATGATCGCGGTCAACCTGATCGAAGGCAAGCTTTACCACGACCGCGAGCTCACGGACATGCTGGCGCGCCAGCACCCGTACAAGGAGTGGGACAAGTACACCACGCCGATCAACAAGCTGATCGCCGCCGGCGCCACCGAGACGATCGAGTTCGAGCGCGACGAACTGCGCCGGCGCCAGGCGCTGGCGGGCTGGTCGCTCGAGGACCTCGAGCTGATCCTGCACCCGATGGTCGAAGACGCCAAAGAGGCCGTGGGCTCGATGGGCGACGACACGCCCGCGGCCGTGCTGTCCGAGCGCTATCGCGGCCTGCACCACTATTTCCGCCAAGAATTCTCGCAAGTCACCAACCCGCCGATCGACTCGTTGCGCGAGAAAGGCGTGATGTCGCTGCGCACGCGGCTCGGCAATCTCGGCAACATCCTCGACGAGGACGAAAGCCAGTGCCGGCTGCTGCAGCTCGACAGCCCCGTGCTGTCGAACGCCGAATTCGACGCCATGCGCCGCTACATGGGCGACACGGCGGTCGAGATCGACTGCACCTTCGCTTGCGACGGCGGGCCCCAGGCGCTGCGCGACGCCATCAAGCGCATCCAGCGCGAGGCCGAAGACGCGGTGCGCGGCGGCTGCATGCACGTCGTCCTGCACGACAAGAACGCGGGGCCGAAGCGCGCGCCGATTCCGATGATCCTGGCCGCCGGCGGCGTGCACACGCACCTGGTCCGCCAACAGCTGCGCACGTTCACCTCGCTCAACGTGCGGTCCGCCGAATGCCTGGACCTGCACTACTTCGCCGTGCTGGTGGGCGTGGGCGCGACCACGGTCAACGCCTACCTGGCGCAAGAGGCGATCGCCGACCGGCACCGCCGCGGCCTGTTCGGCGGGCTTTCGCTCGGCGACTGCATCAAGCGCTACAAGGAGGCGGTCGACCAGGGCCTGCTGAAGGTGATGTCCAAGATGGGCATCTCGATCGTCAGCTCCTACCGCGGCGGCTACAACTTCGAGGCCGTGGGCCTGTCGCGCTCGCTGGTGGGCGAGTTCTTCCCCGGCATGACCAGCCGCATCTCGGGCATCGGCCTCGGCGGCATCCAGGAAAAGACGCTCGCCCTGCACGCGCGCGCCTACAACGAGGACGCCGTCGCGCTGCCCGTGGGCGGCTTCTACCGCTACCGCCGGGGCGGCGAGATGCACGCCTGGGAAGCGAGCCTGATCCATACGCTGCAGGCGGCCGTGCAAAAAGACAGCTACGCCACCTACAAGAAATACAGCGAGGGCGTGCGCCGCCTGCCGCCCGTGGTGCTGCGCGACCTGATGGACTTCGACTACAAGCGCCCGGCCGTTTCGCTGGACGAGGTGGAGTCGACCACCGAAATCCGCAAGCGGTTCGTCACCCCCGGCATGTCGCTGGGCGCCATGAGCCCCGAGGCGCACGCCACGCTGGGCATCGCCATGAACCGCATCGGCGCCAAGTCCGATTCGGGCGAGGGCGGCGAGGACTCGGCCCATGCCCGGCCGCGGCCGAACGGCGACAACCTGAACTCGGCGATCAAGCAGATCGCCTCGGGGCGCTTCGGCGTCACCGCCGAGTACCTGAACAACTGCCGCGAGATCGAGATCAAGATCGCGCAAGGGGCCAAGCCCGGCGAGGGCGGCCAGCTGCCCGGCTTCAAGGTGACGGTCGAAATCGCCAAGCTGCGCCACGCCCAGCCCGGCGTGTCGCTGATCTCGCCGCCGCCGCACCACGACATCTATTCGATCGAGGACCTGGCGCAGCTCATCTATGACCTGAAACAGATCAACCCCGTCGCCAAAGTGTGCGTCAAGCTGGTAGCGCGCTCGGGCATCGGCACGATCGCCGCGGGCGTGGCCAAGGCCAACGCCGACGTGATCCTGATCTCGGGCCATGTCGGCGGCACCGGCGCCAGCCCGCAGACCAGCATCAAATACGCGGGCGTGCCCTGGGAGATGGGCCTGAGCGAGGTGCACCAGGTGCTGACGCTCAACCGGCTGCGCCACCGCGTGCGGCTGCGCACCGACGGCGGCATCAAGACCGGCCGCGACGTGGTGATCGCCGCGATCCTGGGCGCGGAGGAATACGGCGTCGGCACCGCCTCGCTGGTGGCGATGGGCTGCATCCTGGTGCGCCAGTGCCATTCGAACACCTGTCCGGTCGGCGTGTGCACGCAGGACCCGG
>JBQTIS010000020.1:0-5880 GCA_052387895.1 Rhodospirillales bacterium
CTGCGCTGGACCGGCACGGCGTGGCGCGCGCCGCGATCGAATCCCTGGCCGAGAATTTTTCCGACGGCGCGGTCGCGCCCGCATTCTGGTACGCGCTCCTCGGCCTGCCGGGGATGCTCGCCTACAAGGCGGTCAACACGCTCGACAGCATGATCGGCCACAAGACGCCGCGCCACCTGCATTTCGGGTGGGCGGCGGCCCGGCTCGACGACGCGATGAATCTGGTCCCCGCGCGGCTGTCCGGCCTGCTGATCGCCCTGGCGTCGGGCCGGCGCGCGGGCGCGGCGTTCCGGTCGATGGCCCGCGACGCGCGAACGCACCGCTCGCCCAACGCCGGCTGGCCCGAGGCGGCGATGGCCGGCGCGCTGAATTTCAAGCTGGCGGGCCCGCGGCAATACAAAGAGGAAACGGTCGATGCGCTGTTCATCGGTACGGGCACGCCCGACCTTACGCCGGCGGACATACGCCGCGCGCTCAATCTCTATGTGCTGGCTTGCGTGACCTTGGCCGGAGGCGCCGTGCTGGGCGCGGCGGTGCTGCGCTGAACTATTCCGCCGCGCTTGCTAAGGCGCGCCTGTGGTCCTCGCGATGCTTCCTGTCCAGCGCGGCCTTGGCCGCGTCGGTGACGTTGAACAACGCCAGCGAGTCGTCCGAATCGCCGACGACCGGCGTCAGCGCCAGGTCGGTATAGGCCCGGCGGTTGGGATCGGCCTTGATCGCGCGGCGCACGCGGTTGTAGCGCAGGTAGAGCTTGAAGACGCCCCAATGCGCGCGCCACAAGTGCCGCGCCCAGCGCGCGTAGAAAGCCGGAATCGACTCGATCGACAGGCCGGGCCGCCGGTCCTTGCGGTACATGCGCCGGAAATATCCGCCTTCCAGCGGGTGGATGCCTTCCAGCGTCTTGCAGCCGTAGAACCACAGGCAATAGAACAGCACCTTGCCCACCGAGATGCCGCAGGAAGCTGCGCGGCGCATGATGCGCTCGATATGCTCGGGCGTGTAGTACGCGTCCCACACCTTGTCGTAGATGCCCTGCCATTCCTCGGCCGACATCAGCGGATGGCCGGTCGTGACGTGCTCGAGGTCGTACTTGTTCATGTCGGGGTCCATCCACACCCCGCGCGCCGCCAGGTGCTTGTGGTCCTCGGAGCCGGGCAGAGGCGTCAGGCAGAAGAACTCCAACAGGTCGACCGGCAGCTCTTCCTTGATGATCTCGATGTCGCGCAGGATGCGCTCGGGCGTGTCGGCCGGGAACCCCAGGATGTAGCCACAATAGGTCACCACCCCAACCGATTTCCACATCTGCAGCATAGCGCGGTATTCGGTGATCTTGTTCTGGCGCTTCTTGGCGGCCATCAGGTTGTCGGGGTTGATGTTCTCGAGACCGATGAACACGCGCCGGCAGCCCGCGCGCGCCGCCTTGAAAATGAAGTTCGGCGTTTTGTGGCACAGCGTGTCGACCTGAATGATGAAGCTGATGTTCAGGCCTTCTTTCTCGCGCAGCTCGATCAGCCGGTCGAAGATCGGCTCCCAGTGCTTGTTGCGCGCGAAATTGTCGTCGGTGATGAAGACGCGGCGGACGCCGCGCTTCAAGTTCACGCGCACGATCTGCTCTACGTCGTCGGCGCTGCGGTGGCGCGACTTGCGCCCCTGCACGTTGATGATGGTGCAGAACGAGCACTGGAACGGGCAGCCGCGCCCGGCGTCGAAGCTGGTGTGCTCGCCCGCGGTGCGCACGATCTTGTCCGCCGGCAGGATCGGGTAAATTGCGCCTTCCAGCGCCGGCAGGTCGTTCATGTAGTTGTAGAGTGGCTTGAGGGACTTCGCCCAGGCGTCCTTCAGCACGCCCTCGAGCCGTCCCTCGGCCTCGCCGGCATAGATGGCGATGCCCATGGCTTGCGCCGCCTTGATGTCGGGCGGCAGCTCGGGAAGCATCGACAGGCAGCCCGAGACATGGAACCCGCCGATCGCCACCTGCGCGCCCATGGCGCGCAGCGGCCGCGCCAAGTCGACCGCGTGCGGGAACTGGTTCGACTGCACGCCCACCAGCGCCACCAGATGCCCGTCGGCCTCCAGCACGCGTCGGGCTATGCGGTCGGGCCTGATGCGGGTGTTGGTCTCGTCGTAAGGCTCGATCTCGATATGGACGTCCGGGCCCAGCACGCGGCGCTCGGCGCAATCCGCCGCCAAGCCGTAAAGCGTCGCCAGCGTGTTCGACGGAATCGCCGAACGCACCCATTGAATCACGTAGCCCGCGCCGTCGTAGTGCGATGGCTTGATCAGCACCAGGCGGAATGTTTTTTGCTGGGCCATGGTTCCCAAAGCGTCCCTGCTTCCGTGGCCGCTAAGGGACGCATATTGCCGCGCGCGCTCCGCGCGTACAACCGGAAATTGCGGACAACCCCGGTTTGCTCAAGAAACCGGCGGTTTCCGCGCGATCGCGAGCAGGCGGTCCAGGTCGATCGCCGCCGCTAGATGGTCGGAAAGGGCATCACGCGCGGCTTCGACCGTCGCCTCGTTGTTCACGCCGGCCGACTCGCGGCCGGCGCGGAGCGACTTCAGGAACGCGGCGCGGACCCCGTCCCTAGCGAAGATGCCGTGGACCTAGCAGCCCATCACCCTTCCGTCGTGCGAGACCGCGCCGTCGGGCCGGCCGGCGAGATCGAGCATCGGCCGCCGGGCGCCCGGGCCCGAGGTGAGCCCGACATGCATCTCGTAGCCGGCGACCGCCTGCCCGGTCGCGCGATCGGCGCCCGCGACCGCCCTGAGCGCCTTGTGCGGGGTCAGCGTCGTCTCTACGTCCAGCAGCCCCAGGCCCGGTTCCTCGCCCGGCGGCCCCTCGATGCCCTCGGGGTCGGCGACGCGCCGTCCCAGCATCTGATACCCGGCGCACAGGCCCAGCACGCGCCCGCCGCGCCTTGCATGCGCCTTGATGTCGATGTCCCAGCCCTCCGCGCGCAACGCCCTCATGTCGGCCAGCGTCGCTTTGGATCCGGGCAGCAGCACCAGATCGGCGCTGGCGGGCAGCGGCGTTCCCGGCGGCACGATCTCCACGCGCACGTCGGGCTCGGCGCGCAACGGGTCCAGGTCGTCGAAATTGGCGATACGCGGCAGGCGCGGCACGGCGACGCGGATCGCGGCGTCGGCGTTGGCGGAAGGCGGTTCGTTCTCCAGCGCCAGCGCGTCCTCGGCCGGCAGGCGGTGCGCGTGCGCGAACCAGGGCACGACGCCCAGGCAATCCAGGCCGGTCGACTGCTTGATGATCGCGGGCGCGGGATCGAACAGCGCCGGGTCGCCGCGGAACTTGTTGACGATGTAGCCCGCGAGCAGCGCGCGCTCCTCCGGCGGCAGCAGCGCGTGGGTGCCGACGATGGCGGCGATCACCCCGCCCCGGTCGATGTCGCCGACCAGAACCGCCTTCACGCCGGCCGCCGTTGCGAAGCCCATGTTGGCGATGTCGCCCTGGCGCAAATTGACCTCGGCCGGACTGCCCGCGCCCTCGACTAAAACCAGATCGGCCTCGGCGACGAGCCTGGCGAAACTGTCGAGCACCGCCGGCATCAGCGCGGGTTTGAGCCGGACATAGCCGCGCGCGTCGGCGTTGCCGCGCAGCTTTCCCTGCACCACCACCTGCGCGCCGGTGTCGCTCTGCGGCTTCAGCAGGACCGGATTCATGTGCACCGACGGCGCAACCCCGCAGGCCCTGGCCTGCAACGCCTGGGCGCGGCCGATCTCGCCGCCATCCGCGGTCACCGCGGCGTTGTTCGACATGTTCTGCGGCTTGAACGGGCGCACCTTCATGCCGCGGCGCGCATAGGCGCGGCACAGGCCCGCGACGATCAGCGATTTGCCCGCGTCCGAGCCCGTGCCCTGGAACATCAGGGCGGCCGCCTTGCCGTTCCGCGCGCTCAGAACTCGATCCCCTTCTGCGCCTTGACCCCCGACTTGAAGGGATGCTTCACCGCCGTCATCTCGGTCACCAGATCCGCCAGCTCGATCAGCTCGGGCTTGGCGTTGCGGCCGGTGACCACGACATGCAGGTCGCGGGGCTTGGCCTTCAGCGCCGCCAGCACCTCGTCCAGCGGCAGATAGTCGTAGCGCAGCACGATGTTGAGCTCGTCCAGGATCACCAGGCGGAAGCTCGGGTCGGCGATCATCGTCTTTGCCGCCTCGAAGCCCGCGCGCGCGGCGGCGATGTCGCGCTCGCGGTCGGCGGTGTTCCAGGTGAAGCCCTCGCCCAGCGCCTTGATCGTCACGAGATCGGGAAAGCGCTCCAGCACGGTGCGCTCGCCGGTGCTCCACGCGCCCTTCACGAACTGCACCACGCCCACTTTCATGCCGTGGCCGATCGCGCGCAGCGCCATGCCGAAGGCGGCGGTGGACTTGCCCTTGCCCGCGCCGGTATGGACGATCAGCAGCCCGCGCTCCTCGGTCTTCTCGGCCATCATGCGCGCGCGCGCCGCGCGCCGGCGCAGCATCTTCTCGGCGTGCTCGCGGTTGACGGGGTCGGTCGGTTCGTCGGCGGCCATCGCTGGACTATAGCAGCCCGGCGGCGAGAGCAGGGGCGAAGCTCAGTACGGCGTCAGCAAGGCCCGCAGCGCCTGGCCCTTGGCGTTGTTGAAGCGGCCTTCCACCAGGATCGCGCGCGCGGTGGCGCCGCGGCCGTAGAACTCCTCGTTCTCGCCGCGGTCGGGCTCGACCGCGCCGCTGCTGACGCTGACGCCGGCATAGGCGCCCACGGGCTTCACGTAGGTATAGATGTCGGCCCAGGGGCCTTTCTCGCCGGCGCCCACCGGCCCGGCCGCGACCGAGGCGTCGGCGCCGAACTGCATCTCGCCCGCGAGCGCGCGCTCGACCGAGCGGTCCGACATGAACAGCATGATCAGCTCGGTCTTGTACACGCCGAGCTGCGGGCCCAGCGTGCCGGCGGCGGTGTCGTAGAACGCCGGGCCGTTCCAGCCGCCCTCGGGCCGGCGCATCAGCATCACGCCGCCGCCGCCGGTGCCGCCGATCACGAATCCGGCGCGCACGTAGCTCGGCACCACCAGCACGGCGCGCGCGCGCTTCAGCGCCTCGCGCATCCCCGCGTTGCCGGGATCGTTGAGGAACCGGGCCAGCACCTGGACCGCCTTGTCCAGCCGCTCGTCTTCCTGGGCCTGGGCCGCGCGCGAGGCGTCGGGGCCGAGCGCGAGCGCGCCCGCCATCGAAACCGCCAGAAGCGCCGCGACGCCGAGTCTCATCGGCACGACCTCATCGGAAAAACCTCGAACGGTTCGTTCGTCGTCCCGGCCAAAGCCGGGCGCGGCGCCATGCCCTTGCCTTATGTCCGAAAGGGGGGCAGCACCGCCAGCCCAAGCCTTGCCAAGAACCGTGGCAAAATCGTGGCGCGGAGCAGGGTTAAATCAACGGCTTATGCAGGGTGTGGCATTTGTGCGTTGTTAGGTAGCAACAACACCTAGCGGTTTGGGCGAGTTGCTGAAGCCGCTGCAGATCATTGGCATCGTGCTGGTGATAACCGCCGTGATGCTGGTCCAGCTTGCTGGCGCGCGTAAACCGGCTTGAGAAAAAAGACGGATTTATTGATATTTTTCAATATTTTATAAGGCGCGGCATCGGTAGTTGGCTGGCCCTGTGGGTATCCCATATTTAGTCAATGAACACAATATCTTGCGGCACATGATAGACGGCCCACCAGATGTATGGCAGCTTCATGGCATAAGAAACCCCGCCAAGCGGGCGGGGTTTTCTGTGGCTAGGTGGCAGAATGGTTATGTAGCTCGGTTTGCACCCGGGATGATGTCGGTTCGATTCCGACCCTAGCCTCTACTCAAGGACGGCTCCCACAAAGAGCCGTCCTTTTTCTTTGCAGCTAGATATTGC
>JBQTIS010000021.1:0-5974 GCA_052387895.1 Rhodospirillales bacterium
TGTCGGCGCCGGCGGCGCGCGCCCCCCCGCCCTGGGGTCTGGGGTGGGGCGTGCGGGGGCGGGCGGCCACCCCCCCCCCCCCCCCGCGGGGGGGGGGGCGCGGGGCCGCGGGCCCGCGGCCGTGCACCGCGACCGCGGCCGCGGCCACCGCGACGGCCGTGACGGCCGCGAGCGCGATCAGCTGGGGCGTCTTCATCCCTCGCCTCCCTTAGCCCTGCGCCACGGGGCGGCGGCGGCGCGCCACGCGCCAGCCGCCCACGCCGATCGCGATCAGCGCCACCACCAGCGGCACCAGGCCGATGTTGACGAAGCGCAAGACCGCCTCGAGCCGGTCGATGTCGCGCCGCAGCGCCGCCTGCACGTCGCGCAGTTGGCGGCGGATGTCGAGCATCTCGGCGCGGAACTTCTCGATCGTCTGGGCCTGCTGCGGCGTGAGGCTGGCCTGGCCCGAGGTTTTGTCGCCGGCCTCGGCGTCGCGCAGGTTTTTCTTCACTTCGTTGAGCTTTTCCTGCAATTGCCGCTCCGTTCCGCGCAACTGGGCCTCGGCCTCGCGCTGCAGCGCGCGCACCAGCTCGAACGGGCGCTGGGCGGTGCCGCGCCCGCGCAGGCCCACCAGCTCGCCGCCGCCGGCCAGGAAGTCGAGCGCGTTGGCGACGAAATCGGCGTTGTTGGCGGTCGGCACCGCTAGGCGCTGGCCGAAAAAATCCTGCACCTGGACCCAGAACCGGTCGTCCAGCAGGTCGCTGTCGGCGACCACGATGACGTTGATCGGCTTTTCCGATTTGGCGAGATGCGCGGGCAACGGCTTGGCGTCGGGCTTCGGCGGCGGCGCGTTCTCCCCGGGCTTGGGCGGCCCATCGGGGAAGGCCGTGGCGACCGCGCCGGTGATCCGCGCGGCCACCATCATTCCCTTCAGCTCGGGCTTGTAGTCCTTGATGATGCCCAGAATGTCGGGCATGCCGCCGGCGCCCTCGCTCAGCCGCTTGGTCTCGATCGCCATGGATTGCGGCGAGGTGGTGATCAAGGGCTCGACGGTGGTAGTGGCGCCCTCGCGCTTGGTCAGGATCCCGGTCGAGGCCATGTTGATCTGCGCGATCTGGCTCATCAGCGGATCGTCCTGGTTCAGATTCGCCTGGCGCATGATCATCCACACGGGATAGTCGGCGGGGACCACGCGGGCGGCGGTGCCGGCGTTGACCCGCCGCGCGTTGGCGCGGTCGCCCGCCACCTTGTCCTTCGCCATGTCGACGCCCCAGGCCTGGAGCAGCTTGCCGAGCTCGGATGAGGTGGCGCCGCCCATCTGCTGGCGGCCGGATTGCGATTCGGCGTGGGGATCGACGAACACCAGCGCGCGGCCGCCCCTGAGCACGTACTGGTCGAGCGCGTATTGCGCCTTTTCGGTGATCGAGGCGGCGTGGGCGAGCCACACCACGTCGACGTCGTCGGGCACGCGGTCGATGTCGGCGCTGAGCGTCTTGACCTCGAACTGCCCGCGCAGCAATTCCATGATGTACCAGGGCTGCGTGGGCATGCCGCGCATCATCATCATCACGTCGCCGTCGAGCGGCAGGTCGGTGATGACGCCCACCACCTTGCGCTTCGGGTTGGCCAGCGCCTGCACCATGCGCGCCAGGTCGTATTCCAGGAACCGCTCGCGCTCGGGCGTCAGGAACGCGATGGTCTCGCGGTCGTCGGTGGTGTTGGCGCCGGAGACGCCGAAATAGACCGGCTCGCCGCCCTGGTCGATCGGCACGCCTTGCAAGCCCAGCGCCACCGCGCGGTCTTCGACGTCGGAGAACGGCAGGGGGCTGTAGCGCTCGACCACCAGCCGGCCGCGCGAGGCGGCCTCGAACTCGCCCAGCATGTCCTGCACGCGCCGCGCGTAGTTGGCGTAGCCCGGGATCTCGCGGCCCAGGTTTTCGGAGAAGAAGAACCTGAGCGTCACCGGCTCATCGATCCGCGACAGCACCGCGCGGGTGCCGGGCGACAGCGTGAACAGCCGGTCCTTGGTGAGGTCGAGCCTGGCCCCGGTGAGCGCGCCCTGCGCCAGCACGTTGACCGCGACGAACAACACGCCGGCAAGCCCGAGGCCGATCGCCGCGTTGCGCCGGCGCTGCGCGGGCGACGGATGGGAGGCGAAGAGGGAGCGCAGGTCCATGGCGCCTAGGCTCCCTTCTTCCACTCGACGATCACGACGTTGGCGTAGAGGCACAGCGCGATCAGCGAGCCGATATAGACGGCGTCGCGCAGGTCGATGACGCCGCGCGTGATGGCCTGAAAATGGGTCAGCAGGCTGAACGAGGCCACGGTGTCGACCAACAGGATTGGCGCCCAGCCCGAGAAGAAATTTAGCACCACCGGCGTGCCCGAGACGGTGAACACGAAGCACACCGCGCAGGCCACCACGAACGCGATCACCTGGTTGCGGGTCAGGGCCGAGACGGAAATGCCGATGGCGAGATAGGCGCCCGCCAGCACGAAGCTGCCGACATAGCCGGCGAAGATGGCGCCGTTGTCGGGAGAGCCGAGAAAGTTGACTGTGATCCACAGGGGGAAGGTCAGCGCCAGGGCCACCCCGGCGAACGCCCAGGCCGCCAGGTACTTGCCCACCACGGCGCCGGTCAGCGACACGGGCAGCGTCAGCAGAAGCTCGATCGTGCCGGTCTTGCGTTCCTCGGCCCACAGCCGCATCGCCACCGCCGGCACCAGGAACAGGTAGAGCCAGGGATGCCAGGCGAAGAACGGCTCGAGGTCGGCCTGGCCGCGGCCGAAGAAATTGCCCATGAAGAAGGTCATGGAGCCGGCCAGCGCCAGGAAGATGACGATGAACACATAGGCGAGCGGCGTTGCGAAATACGCCGCGAACTCGCGCTTGAAAACGGCCAGCGTCTCACGCATGGGCGGCGCTCCCACCCGGGCCTCGGGCGCTTTGGCCCCTGGCGCCAAGGCCCTGGGTGATGGCGCGGAATACCTCGTCCAGCCGTCCGCGCTCGATGTGGAACTCGCCGACGCTCCAGCCCTTGTCGGCCGCCATCCGGCGCAGCGCGATGGCGATCTCGCGCCCGGGCTCGGGCAGCGCCGTCAGCCGCGCCGTGCCGCCCGCGAGTTCGGCCTGCTCGACCGACGCAACGCCGGCAAGCGCGCGGATCGCCGCGCCCGCTTCGGCGGCGGCCCCCGACGGCAGGGTGATGGAGACCGCGTTGTGATGGCGCGAGCGCGCCTCGAATTCGGCCGGGGTGCCGTCGGCCACCAGCCTGCCGGCCGCGATCACCACGGCGCGCGAGCACACCGCGTCCACCTCCTCCAGGATGTGGGTCGAGATCACGATCGCCTTCTCGGCGGCCATGGCGCGGATCAGGTTGCGCACGTCGTGCTTCTGGTTGGGGTCGAGCCCGTCGGTCGGCTCGTCCAGGATCAGCACCTGGGGATCGTGCAGCAGCGCCTGGGCCAGCCCGACGCGGCGCGTGAAGCCCTTGGACAGCGTGTCGATCGGCTGATGCATGACGGCGCCGAGCTGCGTCAGCTCGGCGGCGCGGCCGATGCGCCGCATCCGGCCGGCGCCGGTGAATCCGCGCAGCTCGGCGCAGAATTTGAGGAACCCCAGCGGCGTCATGTCGGGATAGGCGGGCGCCCCTTCGGGCAGGTAGCCGACGCGGCGCTTGACCTCGATCGGCTGCTCGATCACGTCGAAGCCGCAGACCCTGGCGGTGCCGGCGCTGGGGGCGAGATAGCCAGCAACCATTTTCATCGTGGTCGACTTGCCCGCGCCGTTGGGGCCGAGGAACCCCAGCACCTCGCCCTTGGCGACGGCGAGGGTAATACCGTCGACGGCCTGGATCGCGCCGAAGCGCTTGCCGAGGTTTTCGAGCTCGATCATCGCTGATTGCCTGGCGAAACCCGTTCCCCGATCGTTCTCGCCGGCGGCCCGTTGCGCGAAAGCCGCCGAATTTTGCCCGGTCGCCCCGTTGCGTCGCCCCGTTGCGAGGCGCGGGGGTGATTTAGTGGAGCCGGCGGGAATTGCAAGTGTAATCGATGTAATCTGCCGGGCGGCAGCCGAATGGACGGCGGTGGGAATGACGGCGTCGGGTCAAGGACTTAAAGGGCAGGCCGAATCGCCGGCCAAGGCCGTGGCGGGGATTCATGCCGCGGCCCGGCCATGGTGGCGGCGCTGGGACGCCGGCACCGTGCGGCTGACCCGGCTTTGGTCCGGGCTGGTGCTATTTACTTATGTGACGACGCACCTGATCAACCACTCCCTGGGCCTATTCTCGTTCGCAACAATGAATGCGGCCCTGGAATGGGTGGCGCCGGTTTGGCGCAGCTATCCCGGGACCGCGATCCTGTGGGGGGCGCTTTTCATTCACGGCAGCCTCGCTTTGTGGGCGATCTATCAGCGCCGCCGGCTGAACCTGCCGCTGAACGAATGGGTGCGGCTGGTGCTGGGCCTGTCGATCGTGCCGCTGATGGTCCAGCACGTGACCGTGGTGCGCCTCGGCGCGGCGCTGTACGGCAGCAATCTGGAATACGGCTCGGTGATGATGGCGATGTTTGTTGCCGAACCCTGGACGATCGGCGCGCGACAGACCTTGGGGCTGGTCGTCGCCTGGATGCATGGCTGCATCGGGCTCTACTTGGTGTGGCGGCTGAAACCGTGGTGGCCCCGCGCCGTGCCATATCTCTATGCCGCAGCGATCCTGGTGCCGGTATTGGCGCTGTTGGGCGTGGCCGAGGCCGGGCGCGACGTGGTGAAACTGGCCGCCGAGCCAGGCTGGTTCCAGGAACTGGCCGCGAAGACCCGCAGGCCCAGCGCCGAACAAGGGGCTGTGTTCTACACCATCGAGGCGGGCATCTTGTGGGGCTATGCGGCGCTGGTGGCGGCCGCGTTCCTGGCGCGCATGGTGCGCGCGGGCGTGGAGCGCCGCCGCGGCCTTGTGCGCGTGCGCTATCCCGACGGGCGCGCGATCGAGGTGCCGCCGGGCACCAGCATCCTGGACGCCAGCCGCATCGGCGGCGTGCCGCACGCGCAGGTCTGCGGCGGGCGCGGACGCTGCTCGACCTGCCGCGTGCGCGTGGGCATGGGCCTCGAGCACCTGCCGGCGCCCAGCGACGCCGAGCGCAAGGTGCTGGAGCGCATTGCCGCGGCGCCGAACGTGCGCCTGGCCTGCCAGACGCGGCCGGCGATGGACGTTTCGATCATGCCGCTGCTGCCGCCCACCGCGACCGCGCGCGACGGCTTCGCCAAGCCCGCCCACGTGCAGGGCCAGGAGCGCGAGATCGCCATCCTGTTCGCCGACCTGCGCATGTTCACGCAGCTTGCCGAGCACAAGCTGCCCTACGACGTGGTATTCCTTTTGAATCGGTATTTCGCCGCCATGGGCACGGCGGTTGAGCGCGCGGGCGGGCGCGTGGACAAGTTCATCGGCGACGGGGTGATGGCGCTGTTCGGCGTGGACAGCGACCCGGCCGCCGGCTGCCGCGGCGCGCTGAACGCCGCCCGCGCCATGGCCGAGCAGCTGGCGGAACTCAATCAGGCGATGATGCACGAGCTCGACAACCCGTTGAAAATCGGCATCGGCATCCACGCGGGTCCGGCGATCGTGGGCGAGATGGGCTATGCCGCCGCCACCACCGTCACCGCCATCGGCGACGCGGTGAACATCGCCAGCCGGCTCGAGAATCTGACCAAGGAGTTCTTGTGCCAGCTGATCGTGTCGGAGGACGCGGCGGCGCGCGCGGGCGCCGACCTTACCGGCTTTCAGCGCCGCGAGATCGAGGTGCGCGGCCGGCGGATGAAAATGGCGATCCGGGTGGTGCCGCTGGCGACGCATCTGCCGGCGGCGTCCGGCACCTAGAGCGTTTCACTGATTGTCTGAAGCGTATCCTGCGTTGGCGAAGTAGTTGGAGCATTCGTGGGGCTGGATTGCGGCGACGAGGGCTCCGATGTGACGCCAGGCGTCTTCGACGGTGCGTTTCT
>JBQTIS010000022.1:0-5952 GCA_052387895.1 Rhodospirillales bacterium
TGTTGCGCACGCGCACGCGCTTGACCCGGCGCGGATCGGCGTCGAGCACCTCGAACTCCAGGCCCGAGGGGTGGAACACCAGCTCGCCCCGGCTGGGCACGCGGCCGGCAAGCGCGAACACCAGGCCGCCAAGCGTGTCGTTCTGCTCGCGCTCCCCGGCGCTCAACACCGCGCCAACGCGCCGCTCGAATTCCTCGATCGTGGCGCGCGCGTCGGCCAACAGCGTGCCGTCGCTGGCCGGCACCAGCTTCGGCCCCTCGTCGACGTCGTGCTCGTCCTCGATCTCGCCAACGATCTCCTCCACCAGATCCTCGATCGTGATCAGGCCGTCGACGCCGCCGAACTCGTCGACCACCATCGCCATGTGCAGCCGGGTGCGGCGCATCTCGAGCAGCAGGTCGAGCACGCGCATCGACGGCGCCACGAACAGCACGCGGCGCAGGATCGCCTTCAGGTCGAACGGCTTTCCGGCCGCGACGCAGGCCACCACGTCCTTGACGTGGACCATGCCGATCACGTCGTCCAGCGTTTCGCGGTAAACCGGCATGCGCGAATGCTGCTGGGCGATGAAGGCGCTGACCAGCTCGTCTAGGCCGGTGGCGGCCTCGACCGCCACTATGTCGGCGCGCGGCACCGACACGTCCTCGGCCGTCAGCGTGCGGAACTTCAGCAAATTTGCCAGCAGCAGGCGTTCCTGCTGGTTTACCTTGGCCGTCGCGTCGTCGTGGGTTTCGATGATCTGGTCGATGGTCGCGCGCAATTCGTCGCCGGCGCGCGGGCGCAGGATGCCGCGCATGAGGTTGCGCCAGGCGCGCCCCAGCTTTCCTTCGTTGGGCTGGGGCTTGGCCGCGTCGCGCGGCGGCGCGGGGTTGGACGTGTCGGCGGTCATGCCGCCTTCCCGGCGGGAAGCGCGCGATAGGGATCGGCCACGCGCAGTCTGCGCAGCACCTTGATCTCGAGCGTCTCCATGCGCCTGGCCTCGGCCGGGCGCTTGTGGTCGTAGCCCAGAAGATGCAGCACGCCGTGCACGACGAGATGCGCCAGGTGGTCGGCGGCGGGCTTGCCCTGGGCCGCCGCCTCGGCCAGCAGCGTTTCCAGCGCCAGCACCACGTCGCCCAAAGTCCCGTCGGCCGCCAGCGGGAAAGAGAGCACGTTGGTCGGCTTGTCCTTGCCGCGGTAGTCGCGATTGAGGCGCCGGAGCGTCGCGTCGTCGGCAAGCACGACGGCGATCTCGCCCCGCGCCCGGGCCGCGGCCGCGGCGGCGGCGGCGCGCGCGGCGCGGCGCGCAAGCCGGGCGGCGCCGGGAATGGCGCGGGCCCAGGACGCGCCGGCGACCAGCACGCCAACGCTCAATGCTTTAGCGCGCATTCTTGCGGTCGCCGAGATCGAGCGGCGGGTTTTCGGCGGCCTCGTACGCGCGCACGATGCGCGTGACCATGGGGTGGCGCACCACGTCCTTGTCGGTGAAGCGGATGAAGCTGACGCCCTCGACCGCGCGCACGATCTCCTGCGCCTCGCTCAGGCCCGACACGGCGCCGCGCGGCAGGTCCACCTGGCTGGGGTCGCCGGTGACGGCCATGCGGCCGTTCTCGCCGAGGCGCGTCAGGAACATCTTCATCTGCACCGGGGTGGTGTTCTGGGCCTCGTCCAGGATGACGAAGGAATTGGCCAGCGTGCGCCCGCGCATGAAGGCGAGCGGCGCCACCTCGATCTCGCCGCAGGCGAGCCGCTTGGCCACCTGGTCGGCCGGCAGCATGTCGTAGAGCGCGTCGTAGAGCGGCCGCAGATAGGGATCGACCTTCTCGCGCAAATCGCCGGGCAGATATCCCAGCCGCTCGCCCGCCTCCACAGCCGGGCGCGACAGGATCAGGCGGTCGACGCGGCCGGCCAGCATCATCGCCACCGCCATGGCGACGGCGAGATAGGTCTTGCCGGTGCCGGCGGGGCCGAGGCCGAACACCAGCTCGTGGTCGTGCAGCGCGCGGATATAGGCGGCCTGCGTGGGCGAGCGCGGGAAGATGTGGCGCTTGCGCGTGAGGATCGAGCTGTCGGCGCCCACGAACCGCGCCAGCGCGTCTCGGCCCGCGCTCTTGGCGGCGGGCTCCGCGCCCGCCGCCTGCGCCGCATCGCCGCCCGCGGCGGTCATGCGCAGCGCCGCGTCGACCTCGGCTCCGCCCACGGGACGGCCGCGGCGCAGTCGGTCGTAGAGCGCGTTCAGCGTCGCGCGCGCCATTTCCTGACTGCCGGCGGGCCCCTCGATCGCGAGACGATTGCCGCGCGAGACCAGCGACACGCCCAGGCGCTGCTCGATGCGCGCGAGGTGCTGGTCGTGCTCTCCGAACAGAAGCGGCAGCAGCGTGTTGTCGTCGAACTGCATCAGGATGGGCGCGCCCACCGCGACCGGGCTGGGGCCGCTCACGCCGCCACCCCCGCGAGGCTGTTGGCGAGCGACTTGACGATCCGCACCGGCTTGATCTCGCCCGGCCGCGCGCCGCCGTCGACATGCACGGCCTGCAGCCACGGGCTGCGGCCCAGGCTCTGGCCCTGGCGCCGGCCCGGCCGGTCGAACAGTACGTCGACCACGCGGCCCTCGCAGGCCCGGTTGAACGCGTCCTGCTGGCGGCGGATCAGCGCCTGGAGCCGTTGCAGCCGCGCGTCCTTGACCGTCTCGGGCACCTGATCGTCCATCTCCGCCGCCGGGGTGCCGGGCCGGGGGCTGTACTTGAACGAAAAGGCCTGGGCGTAGCCCACCTCTTCGACCAGCCCCAGCGTCGCCTCGAAATCCGCGTCGCTCTCGCCGGGAAAGCCGACGATGAAATCCGACGACAGCGCCAGGTCGCCGCGCGCCCCGCGCAGCCGGGCGACGACGCGGCGATAGTCGTCGGCGCCGTGCCGGCGGTTCATGCGCTTCAGCACGCCGTCCGATCCCGACTGCGCGGGCAGATGCAGGAACGGCATCAACGCCTCGACCTCGCGGTGCGCGGCGATCAGCTCGTCGTCCATGTCGAGCGGATGCGAGGTGGTGTAGCGGATGCGCCAAAGCCCGTCGATCGCGGCCAGTTCGCGGACCAGCCGGCCCAGGCCCCAGGTTTTCCCGTCCGGCCCGGCCCCGCGATAGGCGTTGACGTTCTGGCCCAAGAGCGTGATTTCGCGCGCGCCGCGCGCGACGAGCTTGCGGGCCTCGTCCATGACCGCCGCCGCGGGACGCGAGAGCTCGGCGCCGCGCGTGTACGGCACGACGCAGAAGGTGCAGAACTTGTCGCAGCCCTCCTGCACCGTCAGGAACGCGGCTACGCCCTGGGGCGCCGCGCTTTCGGGCAGCGCGTCGAACTTGGACTCGGCGGGGAATTCGGTATCGACCGCGCCGCCCCAGCGCTTGGCGCGCGCCACGAGCGCGGGCAGGCGGTGATAGGCCTGCGGTCCGCACACGATGTCCACGTAGGGCGCGCGCCGGCGCATCTCCTCGCCCTCGGCCTGGGCCACGCAGCCGGCGACCGCGATGATCAGCTCCGCGCCCTCGCCCCGGCGCTTGGCCTTGAGCCGCCTGAGGCGCCCGAGTTCGGAATAGACCTTCTCGGCCGCCTTCTCGCGGATATGGCAGGTGTTCAACACCACCATGTCCGCTTCCTCCGGCGCGCCGGCCGCGACATAGCCGAGCGCCGCCAGAACGTCCGCCATGCGGGCGGAGTCGTACACGTTCATCTGGCAGCCGTAGGTCTTGATGAAGAGGCGTTTCGGCACGGGTTTTCTATGCCTCCGCCGCCGTGGCCGCCCGGCCCATGACCGGGGAGGCGCTAACCCCTTGCCCGGCCCGCCGAATCGCGGCGGCCCGGACCCCGTAACCCCTGGAAAACTTCGTCATATTAAGAGGATAGCACCCGGTCCGGCGCGAAACAAGCCGCCTGCCCGGCCTAGCTTTTGCCCTTGGCTTCCCCGCGCTTCAGCGGCACCGCGAATAGTTCGAGCCGGTGGTCGACCAGCCGATAGCCCAGCTTCTCGGCCACGGCGCGCTGCAGGGTCTCGATCTCCTCGTTGCGGAACTCGATCACCTTGCCGCTGTCGATGTCGATCAGGTGGTCATGGTGCGATTCCGGCTGCTCTTCGTAGCGCGCGCGGCCGTCGCCGAAATCGTGCTTCTCCAGGATGTTCGCTTCTTCGAACAGGCGCACCGTGCGATAGACCGTGGCGATCGAGATGCGGGGGTCGAGGGCGGTGGCGCGGCGGTGCACCAGTTCGACATCGGGGTGGTCGCCGGACTCCGACAGCACGCGCGCGATGATGCGGCGCTGCTCGGTCATCTTCAGGCCCTTCTCGTGGCACAGGCGTTCGATCCTGGACGTCACGCGCCGGTCCCCTCCCACAGACGTTCGCGCCCTGCCCCGGCTTTATTCATGGCCCGCTTATTATACCCCGGCCGCGGCACCCTCCCAAGGGAGCAGCCCCGCGCGCGGGCCAAGGATTTTATCCCGTCGCAGCCGGATTTTTTCCGCGCGCCTTATTCCGCGCCACGCCCGGTCACGCCCGCGCGCGCCGCTTGCCGGTGCCGAGTCCGATCTCCTTGGCCAGGCGGCTGCGCTGCTAGGCGTAGTTCGGCGCGACCATGGGGTAATCGGGACCGAGGCCCCAACGCTCGCGGTACTGCTCGGGCGTTAGGCCGTAGGCGCTTTTCAGGTGGCGCTTCAGCATCTTCAGCTTGCGCCCGTCCTCGAGGCACACGATGTGCTCGGGCGTGACCGAACGCTTCACCGGCACCGCCGGCGCGGGACGCTTGGCCGCGGCGGCGGCATCGGCGCCCAGGCCCGACAGCGAGCGATACACGTCGTCGATGATCTTGGGCAGATCGCCCACCGGCATCGGGTTCTTGCCCACATGGGCGGCGACGATGCGGGTGGTCAGCGACAACAAATCCTTGGCCGCGGGTGCGTCGGTCATCGACCCCTCTCCGTTGATGCGCCAGCCAAGGCAAGCGAAAGGATAGCCGCGTCGCGCGCCCCGTCAACCGCCGGAAGGCGGAGGACGCGGCGGCGGATAGAGCGGGCACGACATCAACAGCGCGTCCTTGGGTCGCTTGCCGGGCTTGCCGTAATAGGCCGGGCGCTTTCCGACCGCGATGAAGCCGAGCGCGCGATAAAGCGACAGGCCCGCCTCGTTGTCCTCGGCGACTTCGAGGAACATCTGCCGAGCGCCCGCCGCCTCGGCCGCTTCGGTCGCGTGGCGCACCAGCTGCGTGCCTAGGCCGCGCCGCCGCGACCCTTGCGCCACCGCGAGCGTCAGGATTTCCGCCTCGTCGGCGGCGACGCGCGCCAGCACGAACCCGGCCGGCGCGCCGCGCGACGACGCGACATGCCCGAACGCGCCGGGCAGCGCCAGCAGGCCGGCGAAAGTCTCGACCGGCCACGGCTCGTCGAATCCGTGCGCATGCAACGCCGCCAGCACCGGCGCGTCGGCCGGGCCCAAGGGGCGGAACGCCCATGCGCCGGGCAGCTTCATTTGTTCCGCCGGGGTTGCGGCGTCACGTCGGGCTGGCGCAGGTAAAGCGGACGAAGCGGCGGTAACGCGCCGGCGCCGAGCAGACGCTGGGCGGCGATCGCCGCGACCACCGCCGCGTCGGTGGCGCCGGCCGCGCGCGCGGCGAGCGCGTCGCGCTTGGCCTTTTGAAGCGCCGCGAGCAGCAGCGCGGCCGCATCGCCCGCGACCAGCGACGCGCCCGCCGGCGCCTGGGCCGCCGCGTCGTCGGGACGCAACACCATCGGCGGCCCGAGCGCCGCGAGGTCCTGGTCGAAAGCCTGGATGAAGATCTCCTCGCGCCGGCTGTCGACGGCCGCGAGCACGTTGCGCCCGCGCCTTTCGTCAAGCGCGGTCGCGTGCGCGGCGGCGTCGAACGTGCTGACGCAAATCGCCGGCCGCCCGGTCGCCAGCTTAAGCCCGCGCGGGGCGGCGCGCCCCGCGCGC
>JBQTIS010000023.1:0-2890 GCA_052387895.1 Rhodospirillales bacterium
CGCCCGGCATGGGCGCCGACAAGATCGCCCAGTTCTACGACGACCCGGCCAAGCGGGCCTGCGACGCCCGCTCGCTGGCGTGGTCGGAATACCGCCGGTCCATCACCATCGACCCCAGCCTGGGCTGGGAAGTGCATCGCCGCCGGGTCTATCTTCGCCGGCGGGTGCAGGGATGGCTCGACCAGACTCTCTCGGGGCCGAATTCGGGCGCCAGCGCCGCGAACGCGGCCTGATCGGGGGCGGGCTCGGCCGTTCGGGGCCGGTTTCCGGCCGCGAAGGATCGATTATTCGCCAAAAAACGCGAAATTAACCTTCCCTGTTAGTTTACAAGGCCTTCGAGACCCTCCACATTCATCTCTGCGCGAGCGATCAGGATGATCGCCATCCCATGTACGGGATGAATCGAGCACACAGGAGGTGGGCTTTGACGCAGGTAGCGCGCCAAGAAACTCTGCCAGCAAACTAGCCACCGCGGCGGGGCCGACCGACGGCCCCGCGTCGACGCCGTTTCGATTCGGCGCGGACGCGCACGCCGTCTAAACGGTCCCGCCGCGGCGCTGTTCCAACGAATCGAACCGGCCTTCGCTGCCGGTGTCTCGCGGCCGTCGGCGCTGTCTCCGTTTGAATGGAGACCGTCTCTTTGCGGCCATGGCGCATGCGGTTGCTGGATACGCTCTGACATTTACGAGCCGGAGCCTTGCGGATTCCGCCCTTCCGCTTCAGCGTACCGCAGCGGAATGCTAGCGTTCACTTCGCTCCCTAGCTATAGCTATCTGGGGAATGTCGGCTAGGAGTTCCCAACTCCGATTAGGAACACTTGCAAAGTGAGCGGAATGAACCCTGAATCCGAACATACGCGTGTCCAAACGGCGATCGCCTCGATCAATGGGCAAACCAAGGTTGCGATAACGTTGGCCATCGGCGGCATGCTGGTCGGGCTCGTCGGCGCCGTCCTGTTCGTGCTTGGAATTCAGGCTGACGCACCGCTGAGAACGACGATTGCGGGATATGAAGTATCCGCCGCGGACATCGGGGTGGCCTCATTGGCGACATCATCCTTTTGGGCGCTTCTCGCGTATTTCGCTCGACCAAGATATCCGGAATAGAGCGCAGGACCTCGCGACGCATGGACAAGCCCGATGCCTAAGGGATCCCAAGGCCGGAAGCGCCCCGCGGACGTGATCGGCAACGCCGTCCTTACAAAAGCGTGATGTTATAGTACTGTTTCTTGCTCCACGGCCCGCCGTAAGCGGGTCGTGCAGATCAACGGCACGACGGTTCACGGGCACTTTGCATTTTGACCATCGCGAGCCGTGCCATGCCCGAATTATCGATCCTGCTTCTCGCCGCCTGTCTGTTCCTTGGCGCGGCGCTCTATACGTCTGTCGGCCATGCGGGGGCGTCGGCCTACATCGCTTTGATGGCCCTGTTCGGCTTTGCGCCTGCTGTCATGAGACCCACGGCGCTGGCGCTGAATGTCCTGGTCGCCAGCTTCACGTCGTTCCGCTACTTGCGCGCGGGCATGTTCCGGTGGCGAACGGTATGGCCGTTTCTGATCGGCGCAGTCCCATTTGCGTTCTTAGGCGGTGCCATTCAGCTACCGAGTGCGTACTACCGGCCGATCGTCGGCGTTGTGCTGCTGATCGGCGCGACAAGACTGCTGTGGCCGTCCGACCTTACGACCAATCGCGAACCGCGCGATCCTCCGATTTGGGCCGGTGTGTTTTGCGGCGCGGCCATTGGCTTACTGTCCGGTTTGACGGGGACCGGAGGCGGAGTCTTCCTGTCGCCATTGCTGCTGTTCTTGGGCTGGTCTGCCACCAAACCAGCCTCGGGCGTCGCAATCGTGTTCATCCTCTGCAACTCGATCGCCGGGCTACTCGGCAACATCGCCATCGTGAAGGCGCTGCCGCCCGATCTGCCGATCTACGCCGGGGCGGTTCTCTTGGGTGCGGTCGTCGGAACCACGTTGGGGATCAGGTTCGCCGCGCCGATGATCCTCAAGGCTCTTGGCCTTGTGCTGGCCATCGCCGGTTTTAAGCTAATCGGGGTCTACTGAAATTCGAACCGAGACACTACCCGGCCGTCAACCGCCTTTACGGCCATCCCCCCGAAATGCAATAGTCCGCCCGCGTCGCGGCCGGCTCTAGCTTCGCCCGCCGTCGGCATTCCCGACACTTCAGGGCCGGACCCCACGGCATGACCATCGGCACCCTGCTTTACACCAAGCTGTTCGGCCACAAGGTCGGAACCGATCCGTTCGGCAACACCTACTACCAGGCCAAGGCGCTGCGCGCGGGCCTTAGGCGCAAGCGCTGGGTGATCTACCGGGGGGCGCCCGAGGCCTCGGCGGTGCCGCCGGAATGGCACGCCTGGCTGCACTACACCATCGACGCCGTTCCGGAAAACGCCGGCCGTCCGCATGCGCCCTGGCAAAAGCCGCATGAGCCGAACCGGACCGGCTCGTCCGCGGCCTATCGCCCGCCCGGCCACACGCTCGAAGGCGGCAAGCGCGCCAAGGGCACCGGCGACTACCAGGCCTGGACCCCCTCTTGATCTGAAATTGCCTTGAACCGAACCCGGCACGTAGCCCCTGGAGCAATGGGAACCTGAGCGATGCATCGCAACGTGATCGAAACCGTGCTCGGCGCCGTGGTCATCCTGGTCGCCGGCATCTTCCTGGTGTTCACCCTGCAATTTTCGACCAACGCCGGGGTCAAGGGCTACGACCTGTTCGGCGATTTCCGGCACGTCGACGGCGTGAAGATCGGCGACGAGGTCCGCATGGCCGGCGTGAAGGTGGGCACCGTGACGGCGCTGGCCCTCAAGCACCAGGACTACGGCGCGATCGTCACCATGCGCATGCAGCCCGAAATCCAGGTCAGCGCCG